>JAQCMZ010000340.1 GCA_028274825.1 Haloferacaceae archaeon | reverse complement strand
GAGTCCGGCGACGGAGACGTTACGACGTGCATGCGCCATTATCATGTATTCATCGATGTGGCGGTAAATCAGTTACCGTCTCCCCGGCGAGAGACACGACAGGATCGTAACCGGCAGTGGCAAATCGACCGAGATGCGGGGTGTTGAGTAGTCACGGCCGTGCGAGGCGAGTATCTCGGATCCACACTGGCCTGACTCAGCATAACCCAGCGAGAGTCTCTCCCCTCTGATCTGCCGTCAGATATCGGAGGAGATGGCTAGGTAGCCCACATTCTTGGCCCCTCCTGTGGCGATAGTGGGTCGGGTCGTCAACTATCCACTATTCCGCTGTTGACTTCCTCCACACGACTGAAGTCGTGGGATTCCCACGGTACTGCGCCGCTTGGGGTGGGATAGTGTGGTTTGCAACCGACAGTGCTGGCTGAGCCACGCAGCCGTTCCATCCTCTCCGGCAGTGGGTGCTGAGTGGTTCTGCCCTGCTGATTCGGAGTTCCCGTTGTTTTCAGTCGGTAACCAGCAAGTATTGCCAGACGAGAATACATTCGTGGGTTCTGTCGAATCTCCAGCCAAGTCGGTGAGTGTGGAGAGATTCACAGTTGTCGGGGTCATCCCACGAGTACAGTTGTGGGCTTTCAGCTTGATACCACTGTAAGAAGAGTACCTCGGGGTCACGCACCGAGGTAATTCACCAGACACAGGTTCGATACGCGGGGCTGTTGAGGCCGACTTTCGAAGTGAGGATGTAGTGTGGTCACGGCTCCGATCATCGCTGCCTACACGGTCAGGAGCGTGAAATTCCGGGCTCTCACGCGGTTAGCAGGTCTGGCCACATTCTTCTCGATTCCACTCCATCCACCAGCAGAGAGTCGTACGTTACATGCCAATCGATCCTGGGTGGCCTGTAATGTGATATGATGTGGTGTAACTGTGGAGTTTAGCCGTGACAGCAGTGGAACCCGGATTTTCCACAGCAGCCAGCGTACGTCTGCTCGTTGTCGGTATCAGCTCACACCCAGGGTACGGAATTTCGTTTCGAACCAGTGTCACAGAAACGAGACGGAAGCCCACGCCTTCAGCCGTAGGTAGCTGTCGTCAGGCGCCGGTGACTGTCTCCCAGATGAGATTGGCGCTGTTCTGGACTCCGTCTATCATCAGTCTGGAAACCCCGTCGACACCGCCTAACTCCGCACCAAATGCCGGAAGAACGTACACGGCAAACAAGAAACTCGCGACGATACTGCCGATATTTGTCATCGCGACAATCATAATCAGTTTGAATAAGGGGACTTCGAACATTTCACCGATAATCTCTCGAAACGGCTTGGTCTCGTCAGACATGAGTTCGTTGAGTGTCCCGATATCGCTCAGGTTGACGCGGAGATTTCGCAACTCCACATACCCGGAGAACCACCCTGGCGCGAGCAGTGGATTGATTGATGTCATCCACGCCACAGCTCCGCCAACCCCTGCGGAGAGCCACCGGGCCCCCGCGAGTTTCGCGAACACGAACGCGAACACTGCGTTGATCAGGAACCACGCTCCGAACAGTTGTAATAAGAACGTATTCTGAACGCCTGCCATCGCTAGCAGCAAGAAAAACGACACAAATACCACTGTGATGCCGTATCCAAGTAGTTTCCCCCACGGGATTCCGCGTCCTGTCTCCTGTCCGACCAACGAGGCCATCGGAGGGAGACTCGAGGGATCCTCGAGATAGCCGGTGATACCCTGGCGGTGACCGGCGCCGATGACTGCAACGACATCTTGTCCTGTGCCCTGCAGAGCGAGCAGTTTGTGGGCGATAAACGCATCTCGCTCATCGATCAACGCCTCGGCTCCGCCCGGGGAAAACTGGCGAAACTCTTCCATCATCATCGTCACCACGTCGGTGTCTGTGAGATCCTCAGGATCCAGGTTTTCAATCCCTCCTGCTGGCGATTGTTCTGAGTCTCCACTCCCGATGAGAAGAATGGCTACCAGACCGACGGTGATCCCGACAATACTCCCCAGTGTGAGAGCGCCGATTGCTCTGGCGGTAAACAGTCCGACCGTCCCGACAATGAGGTTACCCAACACGCCGGTGACAGCTCCGACCGCGGTAGCTCCAAACCCCGCGATAATCGCTCCGTAGAACCGCTGGTCGGGCGTCAGTGTCACACTGCCGAGTCTGGTGACGAGGTACGCTGCAGCCACCCCGAGAATGGCTCCGCCTGCTGTCCGGATCAACAGCGCGTCTGTGATACCGATTCCGCCTCCAAACAGGCCGATTATTGGCCCGGCGATGATTCCGACAGCGAGCCCTGCCACTACACCGACAACCCGCCTTTCGGTAACTCCAAGGGCAAGTCCACCCAGCATCTGAAACTTCTCTGACAGCGATAATCGTGCCCAGAACCGCTGGATCGTTGTCTGAATCTCCCGGTCGACCAACGCCACAGTGATACCGAGTGTCTCGGCTGTCTCGACGGCCGCCATCATATCGGCGCCGGGTTCCACATCGAATCGGTCTCCGAGCCGTGTCTGCACGTACGATAACATCCAGTAGGCGAGAAACTGGAAGACGGTGTTTCCGGCTAATAAGTCGCTAGCGTCCAGGTCCTCTGGTGTTTCTCCCTGCAACTGGCGGTACCGACCCTCGTCGAGTTCGACTGCAACTGTGTCCGGCCGTTCGGCGTCGATTGTCTCCCGAACAGTCTCGGCACTATCTGCCGATACGTGAGCCGTCCCGACGAGAGTCACTGTCCCTGATTCTCCCTCGGCCCCACCGCCGTCATCATCCCCGCTCGCGTGGCTGGATTCCGACGGGTCCGGCCTCTCTACCATTATGTTTGATAGATCAGTCCGAGGTTTAGACGTTGCGTGTCGCCCCCACCGTCGGCGCCTTCAGGACCCAGCGAATCGCCTCTCGTGGAGATGTCGGATCTGCCGATCGCGGCTGTAGGGGTTCACAGGAATCATGACCTACCGGGTGGGGGAGGCAGAAAATGTTTTTTCGGCTACGTGTTCGTCTCAGTTCACCGAGGCGTTTCGGTAATCACGCGTGCCATCTAATTCTTCTGTGGATTACAGAGCATCGAGAGAAAATCCACGACTTTACTCATCCGGAAAAGCTGTAGAAATCACCTCGATTTGCTGTCTCTTCCCTGTACACTCATGCAGATCTTTCCTATCAGTCATCAGGTTTCCCAGAAACTTCCTCGGAGCACTGTAGTGGTGTAAAATGTCACCCACACAATTGATGCTCTGGCTGTGAGCTCACGGAGTCGCTCACGTTGGGATGGCTGTACGAGAGTGGAAGTGAGTGTGTGTACATTTTTCAACCACTGTATAGTGTTCGTGCTCGTCCACGAGGGCTAGAACAGAGTTCATACTCCGGCGTCTCCGTGGCGGGACCGTGTACAAGCTGCGACACTCGCTGTGTTTACCGCGGAGATCCCACTGAGTGGGAGACAGTCAAGAACGCGGCCGCAGTCAACTGCTTTCCGTCGGGGCTGAGCGTACCACTAGAACCCTGATACCGAGAGTGGCTGAATGCTTCCCGCCAGCGGCCAACAGTACTCGGGAACAGCTATTCAAACCCTCTAGTCGTAAGCAGGATATGCACAATGAGGCAGAAGTGGTCGGAATCGGTGCTGGGACCGATCCGAACGGAGGCAACCCAATTCCAGCGATCATCCTCGAGGCCCGCGGCGAGTATCTCCCTATATTTGTCACAGGAGATCAGGCCGAGTCCATCCGCCTGGCATTGGCTGATGAGCCGTTTGAACGGCCACTCACCCACGATCTCCTCGTTGAACTGCTCACGGAGTTCGGCGGTGCGATTGACGCCGTCCGAATCGACGATCTTTCCGAGGGAACGTTTTTTGCGAAACTAGATATCGAGCGATACGACGATGGCCGCCCCGAGAAATTTGTATTTGACACCCGCCCGTCGGATGCCATCGCACTGGCGGTTCGAATCGAGTGTCCGATTACAATCGCTGATGAAGTGCTCGATGAAGCCGCTCAGCCCCCCGATATGATGGATTTTGAGGGACAAGAGCGTGAGTCGGCCACAGAAATCAGCGACGAATCCGATCCGGACGACGAATTTCGGTGACTGGCTGTCGGACTGGGATCCCGATTTCGACTCATCTCTCGCCGAGACCACGTTCTGTCGCTACTGCTGATCAATCACTCGAAAAATCACTGCTGATCAATCACTCGAAAAATCGCCGCTGATCAGTCATTCGAAAAATCACCTGTAGAATCGAGCATTTTCATCGAGGATCGGGTCGAGACCCGAGTGTCACTTCGACTGACCGCTCTGCCCCATCTCGGATAATCGTCACTGGAACGGTGTCTCCAGGTCGCGTCCGCAGCGAGAGGACTCGGGAGAGATCCGGATTTGTACTCGTCGGCTCCCCGGCAACTCCCACAATCGTATCGCCCCCCACAGGGACATCTGTCCCCTCAACGAGGCGAGTCCCCTCAGCACCCTCGAGTGCGGTCGCAGATGGGCCGTCGGGAGTCACCTCAGAGACGTATACCCCGCGAGGCTCTGGCAGGTCGTTCGCACGGGCGACTAGCGGATCCACCGGGAGAACCCGGACGCCCAGATACGAGTGATTGTATTCACCGTCAGCAATCAGCGCGGGGACGACCCGCTCTACCAGCCGTGTCGA
>JAQCMZ010000338.1 GCA_028274825.1 Haloferacaceae archaeon | reverse complement strand
TCGCGCAGTGTCTCGGCTCGCTCGCGTAACTCTGCGGCCCGCTCACGCTTTTGATCAGTCGTCTCCCGGTTGTCTGTGATCCGCTCGTTGAGTAACTCTCGAGCATCATCGATTTCTGCGAGTCGCTCTTCGGCCTCGACGAGATCATTGAGCGCGGTTATCCGGTCGGTCAACTGCTCTCGCTCGGCGCGAGCCTCGGTCAATTTCTCCTCAAGTTCGTCGACTCGCGCGCGGTCTCGGTCCAGTTTGTCGGTGTGTGGTGAATTCTCGATTTCTTGGCCACATTCCGGGCATTTTCCTTTCTCGAGTAGTTTTTCGGCTTCTGTGACTCGTTTCTGAGCGTTTTCGAGATCTGCCTCGAGCCCACCAATCCGCTCACGCACGACAGATCGCTTCTCGCGGAGGGTGTCTCTCCGGTCGGCTGCCTCTCCACGGACGATTTCGCGATGCTCCTCAGTAGCGTCTGCGCTCGCCTCCGAATCGTCGCTGTCGGCGAACAACTCACTGAGAGAATCAGCCTCTTCGGTGAGTTGTTGACGTGACTCTACGTGCTCTTCGGCTTCGGCTTCGGCTGTTTCCGCCTCACGAGACAGTTCGTCTCCGCGTCGATCAGCTTCTGTCGCCTGTTCTTCCAGATCTGCGGCTTTCTCAGAGAGGTTGTCAACCTGGTTCCGGTAACCTTCGAGAGAGACGCGCAGATCGCCGAGTCGCTCGCGGAGGTCCTGCTCTCGTGTGTCAAGTTCTGCGCGTCGGCTCTCGATAGCCTCCGGGTCGGCTGATTCAAGCCCTGCCGCATCGAGCCGGTCTGCTATTTCGTCAGTCAGTGTGCCGACCGAGTCACGCGCAGACGCGATTTGCTCGCTCAGCGTCTCGCGTTCGGCCTCCACTTCGCGGATAGTCGTTTCCGTTTCCTCAATGTCGGCGGTCAGCTCCTCTAATTCTGTGCGGTTTTCTCGGAACTCCTCGAGAATCTGGTCGGCTTCGTCTCGCGTCTCGACGGCCGTTTCCCGTTGAGCTTCGTAATTACTGATATCGTCTTCAACACTGGAGAGTTTGCTTTGGAGTTCGTTGAGCCGGGCGTAGAGATTTCGATCCTCTTTGGTCTGGATTTGCTCGTCTAGCGTCTCCAGCGCGCCGCGGCGGTTCTCGAGAACGTCAGCAACCCCGAGTCGCGCTTGCCCAGCTCGGTCGCGATACTCCTCGAGTTTCCCCAACTGCAGGAGATCGTCGATCATTGCCTGTCGTTTGGCAGGAGTAGCGTTGATTAGCTTGTTCACTTCCCCCTGTCTGACGTACGCACAGTTGACGAACGCCTCGGGATCCATTCGGAGCAGGTTTGTTACGAAGTCTCTGGTGTCGGTCACCCCATCCAGAGAGATCTCTGGCCCGTCGAGCATGCAGTCGTGATCAGTCCGGTTGTCGTGCTCTCGGAGGCGCCGTGCGATGTGGTACTGGGTCCCCGCGTGAGAAAACCGGAGGCTGATTTTGCTTTCCTGCTCGCCGGTCGTAATAACCTCGTCGAGAGTCCCATCCAGCGCCCGCCCGCCATACAGTGAAAAAAAGCAGGCCTGCAAGAGCGATGATTTCCCACTTCCATTGAGCCCGTGAATCACCGTCACTCCGTCCGATAGATCCAACTCGGCGTCACCGTATGGCTTGAAATTCTGCAACTCAAGCCGATCGAACTTCACAGATAATCCTCCATAGAGACTTGGCCGTCGTCAGATCCATCGTCCGTGCTCGCGGAGTCGTCTGATTCCGACCCTGTGTCCGTGTCTTCGTCTGGACTCAACTCCGAGCCTGACTCCGGATCAGTTCCCGATTCCAGGCTCGTCTCAGGGGCCGAACTCGCGTCCGAGTCTGGATTCACGCCGGCGTCGGCGTCCACATCAGCTGTAGTCTCGTTTTCGAGTCCACCATCGGCTGGGGTTGTGACCGAATCACCGGCGTCCGGGTCAACACGACCATTCAAATCGTCAAGTTGGTCTTCCACCCGGGAACGCACCTGTTCGCGAATATTACTGTCTGCAAGTTTACTTTCGCGCACGGTTTCATCAATTTCGAGAGCTGGCGGCGAGAGTTCCATCTCGTCGATCCGTTCACGGACGGCCGCGTCAGGGTCGGCAAAGGAGACGGTGATGTCTTCGTCTTGATCCATCTCTCGGCGGTCGTTCACGCGGACAGTCAGTGCTCCGTGGTCGGTGGCGAATTCTTCGACGGTTGCCGGTGTCACCGGCTCACCTTCACCGTCGATTTCGACGATGACCACAGCATCCTCGAGTTCGTGTTCGCGGACACGTTCGGTAACCCGAGTTGCGCCTTCTCCCGGCGCGAGGTCGACCTCGACATACTCAAACGGTCGCGTTTCGAGGGTCCGTCGTCGGATATCAACAGTACCATTGGGTGCACCCTCGCCAAACGTGACGAGATTGTATCCGCGGGCCTCTCGTTCAGCGGCACTGGCGCGTTCCGTTGACCCAGGGTAGGTGACCCATGTGTCGTGTACCTGCGCACGGTCAGGTTTGTGATTGTCTCCCGCGAGAAGTGCCTCGAACGGGACAGTTGCCTCTTGTAACAACTCGGCGGTGTCCCAGTCGCCGTGAGCAAATGGCTCGAAAAGGCCGTGAGCCACCAACGCCGTATGAGCGGCATCGTGAGGTGTGAACGTATATTCGAGATCAGATCGTATCGATTCTGGGACGTGGTCGAGTCCGTAAAAGGCAACATCGCCCACGACAGTCGGGTCATCGTCCAGCCGAACGGCCAATCCAAGACGCTCGAACAGGTCAAGCCACTGGCCGCTGCGAGTTGACTCGTGATTGCCGACAACTGCCAGGAACGGGATCCCTGCGTCATCGAGTGTCCGGAGCGTGGAGAGGATTCCGAGGAGATCTTCTAACTCTGGCCGGCGATCATGAAAGAGATCTCCAGCGTGTAACACTGCATCAACACTGGAGTCGACGGCATCTTCCACGACGGCTTCGAACGCTGCCAGGAAGTCCTCACGCCGCTGGGAGGAGTGGTACTGCCGGTACCCGATGTGGGTGTCTGCTGTGTGGATCACCCGCGTCATTGACTGGAAATTGTTGTGCTCTCGTATAGGGGTTCCGTGGCCGCGGCGAAAGTAGTACTTCGCTATCACCACCAGACGTCACTGTGAACTGGCTCGCGAGCAAGCCCCGTGGCAGTCGTCTCAATTACCTGTAGAATCCTCGAAATCGTGTCCCGCCTCAGAGTCCCGGCTTGAACCCGGTGAGAGTGAACCTGGGGCCACTCTTCGAGACGCCTCCAGAGTCATCATAGTGGTAACGAGGCGGATACCCACGGCTTCAGTCGTGGGTGACCGACGAGAGACCGTAGTGATTCACAGACGATCTGAGTGTACTCTACACTGGGAGAGCAATGACTGGACGCGACAAAGAGATCGCGCGTCATCTTAGTGGAGAGGTCTCGGCCGCTTGCTCACAGAGACTGATAGCGAGGATGTGAGCAACCGACTCACATTCACCAAACCGACTGTACGAGGGTACGACACTCGAAGACGGAGCCGACGATGTGGGGTTGTTGATAGGAGGTGAGACGACATCCAGGCTGTGAATCCAAGCCGAGCCAAATCAGACCAGAGGGAGTCAGATCACAAGCGTATAGATTCGTTTCCGTGCGTCGGTAAAGGAAAACCGCGATTCCACGACTTCCTCGTCCTCGAGTCGGGAGAGAGCGTATCGAACGGTCCGAGGAGGTAACAGCGTTTCCTCGGCGAGTTCACTTTGCGTGAGTGTATCGTTATAATCCAGGACTTTCGCGACCAACTTCGCGCTTGGAGGCAGTTCGCGGACTGATTCCCACCGTTTTCCACTCTCTTCATCTACACTTACGGCCTCGGATCCACTCATCAACTTGTTCTGGCTCATGCTAGATAATAATATTTGCTATCTATATCTATTACTGCTAGAAATTATTCGGCCCGGACGGCAGGAGGTATCGCGAGAGATTCGGGCGAAAAATCGTAAACACCCGAAACCTCTTATCTCGGACTCTCCTATTATCCATAATGAGTGATACAGTCGACAACGTTGACCTCCCGTACGACGACGACTCGGCGTCGCGTCAGGAGAAAATCAACGCACTTCAAGATCGGCTTGACGTGCTCGAGTCACGAAACGAGGATATGCGAGACGAGTTGTTAGACGCGAACGCGGAAAACAACAAGTTCCAGCAGAAACTCGAGCGGCTCACACACGAAAATAAGAAGCTGAAGCAGTCGCCACTGTTCGTCGCAACGGTTCAAGAGATGAACGACGAGGGCGTCGTCATCAAACAGCACGGGAACAACCAGGAGGCACTGACCGAGATCACCGAGGAGATGCGAGAAGACATCGAACCGGACGACCGCGTTGCGGTCAACAATTCGCTGTCGATTGTCCGGACTCTCGATCAGGAAACCGATGTTCGAGCTCGCGTGATGCAGGTGGACCACTCACCGGACATCGCCTACGGCGATATTGGCGGTATTGACGATCAAATGCAAGAGGTCCGAGAGACCGTCGAAATGCCGCTTAAGAGTCCCGACATGTTCGAAGATGTGGGAATCTCTCCGCCGAGTGGTGTGTTGATGTACGGTCCACCAGGAACCGGGAAAACAATGCTCGCCAAGGCTGTCGCCAACCAGACTGATGCCACGTTTATCAAGATGGCTGGGTCGGAACTGGTCCACAAGTTCATTGGAGAGGGGGCGAAACTGGTGCGTGACCTCTTCGAGGTCGCACGAGAACACGAGCCGGCGGTTATCTTCATCGATGAAATCGACGCAATCGCCTCGAAACGGACCGATTCGAAAACCTCTGGCGACGCAGAAGTCCAGCGGACGATGATGCAGTTACTCTCAGAGATGGACGGATTCAACGAGCGCGGTGAAGTGCGAATCATCGCTGCCACCAATCGGTACGACATGCTTGACGAGGCGATTCTCCGGCCCGGTCGGTTCGACCGTCTCATCGAGGTGCCGCGGCCTGATTTCGAAGGCCGAGAGATCATCTTCGAGATCCACACCCGCGACATGAACGTCGCCGACAACGTTGACTTCGGCCAACTGGCCACGATGGCTGATGACGCGTCTGGTGCAGACATCAAGGCAATCTGTACCGAGGCGGGGATGTTCGCGATTCGTGACGACCGCACAGAAATCCAGATGAACGACTTCAGCGAAGCCTACGAGAAGATCCGCGGTGAAGACGACACGAGCGCCGGCGACTCGGTCGCGTTCGCATAAGCAGTCTCTGGATTTCGGGGTGTATTAACGCCCTACCTTTTCAGACCACACCGGGACGCGTTGCTGTGATTTAGCTAACTTGTTAGATTCCACTCTGCTTGGGGCCAGCCTCACCGGACCAGTGACGGATACTAGGGCGAGACATCTTCTCACGATGAGAGTAATCAGAGAACACACCTGTGTGAACCCGGGGGAAAGCCAGATAGTGTGGGCTAGAGGGCGGCGTTTTTATCCGCTTTAGAGAAAGCCAGTTTCTCTGTAGACCGTCTATCATTATCGGATCCGACGATATCTCATCACGGGGTATTTTCACTTCACACACCGCGACCCATCAGATGGCTTCGAAGCACGTCTGGCGTTTTGAGTCCAGATTCTGTGTTCACCAAGACAACACTGTCGCCATCATCAAACCAGTCGTCTTGTGCGAGGTTCCACGCACCCGCGGGGGCCACACCAGCAGCCCCGCCCATCTCAAGCACCTCATTAGCAGCGACCGCTACCGCGCTTTCGAGGATATCACCATCACCTGCGGTGACGGCCGTGCCATCGGTGTCGTGTAGTG
>JAQCMZ010000337.1 GCA_028274825.1 Haloferacaceae archaeon | reverse complement strand
CAAAAGTGAATACGTCGGGTACGACCCAAATACGTTTCGAAACAGCCCGTGACAGCGGTCAGATTCGGGAAGCAGACCGATCTGGGGCGAATCTATCAGTAGGCCAGTACAAGGAGATGCAGGAGTGTGACAGAGAGTATTAATCCGATCACAGAGCCCACAGAACGAGCAAGAGTACTCACGGCTGTAGTCAGTGCAGAGATCAAATCGGCGTCTTTTTGCTCGTCACGCCTGTAGGATAGATCATACGTGGCCGTAACGGACAAAATCTACGTGAAAAATCACCGGCAGATCTCCTCTCAGTTGGAGACGAGTCTCCCGAAAGGCGCCTTTGCGGGGGCGACGTTGGATTTACTCTATTCGGGCAAAGGCCTCGAAAAACTCGATGACACCACCCAGGACCGAATATTAGAGTTCGCCGAGGACTTTCTTGATTGCGGATGTCAAGATAATCCATACTGCGGCCATCCAGAGCGGAAATTTATCCGGTACCTACTGGAGCTTCGAGCAGAAGGACACGGTCCGGACGCGGTCGT
Organism: Haloferacaceae archaeon; assembly: GCA_028274825.1. GTDB lineage: Archaea > Halobacteriota > Halobacteria > Halobacteriales > Haloferacaceae > J07HR59. Next base: position 4,547 of record JAQCMZ010000337.1, on the reverse strand, counting down.
GGATGTGATGACTGACGAATACATGGTGTATGCGTATCCGGGAGATATTCTCTCGTTTCTCGATAACGCAGTTCGCAAATTAGAGGCCGTCGAATCGCTTGCCGAGGTCGAAGGCGACACCGAGATGGCCGAAAAGGCCCGCAAAGCCCGACGGGCGCTGGCAGGCTGACCGTACAGTCAACCAATCCCATCTTATTTGATCACACCATGTGGTCTTGATGATTTAGAGTTGACAGGTGCTGGTAATTTGATTTTCTTGATTGATATGCAGTTCCTATCTTCAGCTCTTTACACACTCACAGATATTCCGGTGTTTAACAGCAGTCGAGAACCCCCGACTGACGAGGCATCTCGAACAGCAGAAATTGGCTGTAGTAGTTTGCTCGAGGCCGAGATTACCCGAGTTGGAACGTATGGTCGTCTGATTCGCCGACGGAATCACGATCTTCGTCGAGATCCTCAAGTTGAATGATATCGTCGTCCTGTTCGTTGACCTTTTGTCTGAGATGTCTCATGTACTCTTTGTGTTCTTGAAGTTGCTCCCGCAGATGGTCCGTCTCAAGTTTAAGACGCTCGTTTTCTCGAACAAAGCTCTTGGGCACTTCCACACGTGGGGGAAGACCATCGGTTTCTTGTTTATCGGTGAGTTCCTCTTCTGGAACGATTTCCACTTGGCCGTCATGAGAAACGAGTTGATCGACGTAATCACGGAAAACTGCCGAGAGAGAGAGATCTCGCTGCTCGGCAATTTCGCGAAGATCTTTAAATGTGTCCTCGCTGACGCGAAATGAAATAGTCTTATTCTTGTTTCCCATTATCAGCCCAGACATCGTGTTTCCACTTAAGCGTTTGTCAGACGTCGAAACCGACGACGCATTCATTCGACTATTGATTGAGATTCGCGCGAGTATTTAAGTTTGTGTCTCTGGAGGACTCACGTATGACACAGGTGTACGCGGTTGCCGGCACCAAGGGCGGTGTCGGAAAAACCACGACAGCTGCAAACGTCGGGGTCGTTCTGGCGTCTGCGGGGGCGAATGTCGTGATAATCGATGCGGATATTGGGGCAGCAAATCTCGCTGCTGCCTTCGGACTCAGTGTTGGTCCAGACGAGAGAACAATCCACGATGTTCTCGCCGGAAGAGCGCAGCCGGAGGCAGCCGTTCGCGAGGTTTCACCACGATTGCGGATTGTTCCAGGGGGTGCCGATCTTGAGTCGTACGCTGCGGCCGATCCTGCTGAACTTGTTGAGGTGATCGGCGCGTTTGACGACGCTCAGTACGTGGTGGTAGATACTGCGGCAGGTCTGGGACACGACTCAGCGATACCGCTGGCGGCAGCGGATGATGTGCTTCTCGTATCCACGGCTGAACAGGCGGCGCTGATCGACACTGACAAAACACGGGAACTGGCAGAGCGACTCGGCACGACCGTGGCTGGAGTGGCGCTCACTCGGGTTCCACCGAGCGGCGCTGACACCGATATTCGAGCCCATCTGACAGCGGATGTTCGCGGCGAAATCCCTGAGGACCCAGCAGTCACGAGGGCAACCACCGCGGGGGACCCGGTAGTCAGGTTCGCACCAGAAACCGCCGCGGCGGCCGCATATCGCGCGCTGGCTGATGAACTCACAGCAGTGACTATCCCGGGTAGATCACAGTCGGACGATACCAATACGACTGGTGGCGCTGAGGTAACACCCGGCGGAAAACACTCAAATACTGAACCCGAGATTGATAGCGGCAAGCGTGGCGACCCTGGCGAGGGTGCCGACGGTGGCGAAGATATGCACCCGAAATCGACGGGGAGAACCGACCCCGTGGAGACAGAACCACCGGCACCCGGCACTACCGGTGAGTCAGACGAGATTGGCGGTCAGAGCGAGCCGGATAACGAACCCGAGGACGCGACACCTCGCGATGAGGTAGATGTGAGCCCCGAACTGGAAGGCGGTGCCGAATCCGGTGGAGACGACTCGACAGACGACTCAACGGACGACGAGACGCGCGACGGGAATGAAGACGACGGATCGGGGTTTTTTAGCCGATTGCTCGGGGGGTGACCAATCTAATCGGTCTCGATCACCGAACACCGACTGCCGTTCCGGAGGCCACGGAGACGGTCACACTCACATCGAGTCAGGCGCTTGCACGCCAAGAATATCCAGCGCATTTGCAATAGCATGGCGGGCGCCGGATACGAGCGCGATACGCATCTGGCGGGTATCGCCGGTGGCGTCTAGAACCGAGCATTCACGATAGAACGCGTTGAATGCCTCGGCAAGGTCTCGGGTATACGTGGCGACGATATGAGGGCGGAGTTCATCGGCCGCCTCCTCGACGACGGCCGGCAGCCGGGCAATCTCTCGGAGGAGACGCCGTTCTTCGGGTGCTGAAAGCGCCGTCGCGTCGATATCCTCTGGGAGTGCGCACTCTGTGTCTGCGAGGATCCCACAACACCGAGCGTGGACGTACTGAACGTATGGCGCTGACTGGGCTTCGAAGTCGAGTGCGTCCTCCCACTCGAAGGTGATTGCTTTCGCTGGTTGTTTGGCGACGATATCGTACCGCACAGCTCCAATCCCCACCTGATGAGAAATCCGCTCGATATCGGCTTTGTTCAATTGGTCGTCGCGGATCCGGTCGCCGAGTCGTGATTCGACTTCCTCGCGGGCTCGAGAGATTGCTTCGTCGAGAAGATCGTCTAACTGGACACCAGTTCCCTCGCGCGTGCTCATTCGGCCGTCTGGGAGATTTACATACGAGTAGATGACGTTCTCGAGCTGATTAACATCATTTCCGAGAATCTCGAGACTGGTCCGGAGTTGCTCGGCCTGGAGCTTGTGATCTTCGCCGAGAACGGTCACTGCGCGGTCGTATTCTGAGAACTTCCACTCGTGGTGTGCAATGTCTCGGGTGGTGTACAGTGATGTCCCGTCCGAGCGGAGGAAAACGAGATTCTTGTCGATTCCCCACTCGTCTAACTCCAACTGCCAGGCCTCTTTATCGTAGACGGCAAACTCGGTGTCTTGGAGCCGACGAGCCACCTCATCGGTGGATCCGTCACGGATGAACCGTGATTCTTTGATGAATTCGTCGAACGGTGCCGGGAGTCGTTCAAGACACTCATACATCCCGCCGAGAACCTGGTCGACCACTTCGCTCACCCGCTCAAGAGTGTCGTCGTCGTTTCGCTCGAGTCCCTGCATGATTGTCTCGATTGTCGCCTCGGCCTCGGCAGCCTCCTCGTCGGGCGCTTGCTCGAGGAACGCGTTCCCGCGACGATAATAACGGACTAAATCGTACTCAACACGGTCGCGAGCAGGCTCTTCGACGAGATCTGACTCGTCGAACCGTTCGTACGCCCATGTAAAAACGGCCATCTGACGGCCAGTGTCGTTGACGTAGTAGTGGCGGTCGACATCATAGCCCGCATACTCCAGAAGATTCGCCACTGCATCGCCGATAATCGGGTTGCGAGCTCGTCCCACGTGGACCGGTCCGGTAGGGTTCGCACTCGTATGCTCGACGACGACGGACGTATCGCGCGACGGTCGGCTTCCGTACTTGCCATCCTGTGCTGTCTGGAGCGTCTCGGTAAAATACGCCTCGTCAGGGACAAAATTAACATACGGGCCAGAAGACTCGACTTGACCGATATAGCTGTGTTCGGCAGTCTCGATTGTCCCGGCCAGGGTAGCGGCGATTTGTGGAGGCGGAAGTTCAGCTTGACTCGCGAGACGAAAAGCCACGCTGGATGCGAGGACAGCATCAACCCCCTCGGGCGGCTCCTCAATCCCGAGATCGTCGGTCGGAAATCCGTTATCCTCAAGGGCCGCCCGAAGCGCGGCTGCAATCGATTCGCGGAAGGCCACGAACATACCTCATCCTCGCTGTCGCCGCCGTATAGGGATACCGGCTTCCGGCGGTGCCGAAAAGAAACGTCGAGTCTCTGTTGTGACAGTCGGTCGCCCCGCGACAGACGGTGAAAGTCGAGTTACTGCTCGTGTGAAAACAGCGTGGCTGCCAGCGTCCACTTCCACACACGTGCCCCGTCAACACGGCAACGACGCTCGTGAACTGCTTCGGGGTCAAGCCCCAGTGCAGTCGCCTTGGCCAGTTGTGCATATTGCGCCACACCTCGACGGCCACGTGCTTTGGACGCTCCCGTCTAGAATGCTCTCAAGTGTTCTGTTGAATAGCGGCATCGCTCAGGATATCAGAAGTTGATTGTGTCTCATATGGTCACGAACCACAGTTTCCGTGCTGGCGTCTCGAGACGCAGGGGTGGTCACATTGACCTCCTCCCACAGTTGTAGTGGTTCAAGAAAGTTCTGAATGAACTAGGGTGTGCTACCGTCTTTTTTACTGTATGGCAATTATACGGACGAAATATGCCTCCAGAAGGCTATACACCCGTCACAATTAGCGATAGCTTGGCGACAACGCTCACACGAATCATGGCAGATCACGAGTGCTCCAGCGACGCTGCAGCAATCGAGTATGCCGTCGATACAACTCTCCTACAGGAGGAGAAAATCACCATAC
>JAQCMZ010000336.1 GCA_028274825.1 Haloferacaceae archaeon | reverse complement strand
AGGTCGAACCACTCGGCGGACACTGCTTCGTGGTCGGGGTGCAGCTGATCAGCAGCGGTGGGTTCGAGTACGCTGAGTTGTTTTCGCTTCGGCTCTATAGTGACGTCATCAATACAGACTGTTTTGACGCCTGTATTCTCGATGTATGCGCGAAGATAATCAAGGTCGCCCACGGAGTACGTCTTGATCACCTCGGCCGAATCACCATTGAGGAGAACTGTGTCCCCGGGGTTGAGGTCGTCCATTGGTTACTACTCTTGTGTAATCGTGACGAAATTCAACACGAACTCCTGCGGGAGAATCCCCCCGTGATAGAACCGTGCATCGGGGAGACCTTGATTCCGGAATCGCTGGATTGGATCAGCAAGTGTACTGGCTTTGGTGTTTCCAGTAATGTAGCCCAAGTGTGAATCTTCGTCCAGCAACGCTCCCGGATCGCCGTTATCTAGCTCTGTACCAGCAACCCATCGACGAGTCACCTTCTCGGCTCCATCAGGTGGATAGAGGTCATCGATATCGACGTGCTCGGGCAACGAGACGAATCCGTGATCGGTAAGGATGTACGCCCGGTCCCACTCTCCTTTCCGAAGTTTCTCGCAGATGATGTCAGAAATGGCTTCAATGCGGTCGCGGAACAGTTTCTCGAAGTCGGTCAGTTCCTTCTCGCCAGTCTCGTCGATGTCGTTCCAGTAGTATGCGACACGGGTGCTACTCCAACCCACCTCGTCGTCCGCGTCCTGCATGATGTAGCTCCAGCCATCGTTCTCCAAGAGCGTCTGTCGGTGATGATTCGTAATCGCCCGTCCATTCCGTTCCGGTACCAACTCACCGTCCTGAAGTTCGATGTTGAAGGAGAATTTACTGCCGGGCGTGAGCGCGGCCTTCCCGAACTCGGTATCTGATGGAAGCGTCCCGACCCACTTGCTCTCATCAACTTCGAGGCCGGGGAGCTCTCGCCGGATGGAGTCTGCGAGTTCGTGGGCGAGGTCGAAACGCAGTGCGTCGATAATGAACAGCGCGACGCTCTGGCCGCTCTGGAGGTGTTCTTGCTCTTCTGCGAAGAACTGATGGGCGTGGTTCTCACCGACAAACGGTGACCCGTCTTCGACCTGGTCAACGACGAGATCACCGAGATCGGAGAGATACTCCAGATATCGGGATTCTACGAGCGAGGAGCGAAGGTCGCCGAGCGTCGTGGTTGCTGGATGTTCTTCGGGAAGTTCGGTCTCGGGTTCACCGGAGATGATGAGGTTGAACACCGCGTTGTCGATCTGCCAGGTTCCGTCTTCGACATCACCGTAGAGATCGACGACGTCACTAGTGTTTCCGCCCTCTTCCCACGTGTGGAGTTCGTCTGCGAGCGTGGCCACGTCGATGGCCTGCTCCCAAACGTGCGTCCACGGGACATCGCCGTATGTATCTTCGAGGCGTTCACGGCGTTGCTTTGCCTGTCTTGTACACAGTTCGTACTCGCCTGTGTTGAACGACTGCGTCCACTCGTCCCAAAGGCGATGGTCGAGAGAGGCATCAACAGGACAGTCAACGAGTTCCCACGGTTCATGATAGGTGCGGAGCACGTCGTGCCAAAATCGTTGGCTCGGATCGAGATAGATGTCCGCGAGTTCCTGTTTCCGGTCGGTTTTGCTCAGTACCGACCGGAGTTCGGGTCTGGAGACACCGATGCCTGCGCTTGGGTCTGACTGATACTCCTGAGGGAGCAACGACTTGTCCAGTCCTTCGTCGATAAGCCACTCAGCGACCGCCCAACGGCGCGTTCGCTGGACGATACTGTGGGCATCGGTCTCACCCTCAACAGCTTTGACGCCGTTATCGACCAGCAGGTCACGGATTTCCACTAGGTCGTCTTCTTCCGGGAGATGCTCGGCTCCGTTTTCAAGCACGAACTGTACCGGATCGTCGTGCCCACCGAGTACGATCTTGGTTTGCAGGCCCTGGAGCGAAGGCAGGCCGCCTT
>JAQCMZ010000335.1 GCA_028274825.1 Haloferacaceae archaeon | reverse complement strand
ATGTGGGAACAGCACGAGTCGTTCTTGGAAGAGTATCTGTGGGGCGGTGGGTTCTGGGAGCGTTCGTACTACATTGGGACTGTGGGAACCGTCTCAACGGAGACGATTGAACGGTACATCGAACGAACAGAACACGTCTAAGTGTCAGCTTCTCGGGGTCATCCGTCGAGAATCGACGATTCTCGTCATCACTCTTTTTCGATTTCCGTCCGACCCCTCACACTCGCCTTGTTTTCTCTGTAGAATACTGTTTCACAGTGGCGATAATCGCAGCCATCAGGTTTTCATTGCTCTTGATGATGCTGTCCAGTGCTGTGTAGACAGCTTCGTCGTCACGACATCATGACGCTCTGCAGGCGGTCACGCTGTCGGTGAGACGCTTTCTCGTCGAGTTCGTGGGTCGCCGCCGGTGTCCTGTCTTCTGCATTGTGAGCGGTGACACCGACGACAGTCTTCTCACGCTCGCCCCTTCGGCTTTGATCGTTGTAAGACGACTCTCGGATCTCGCGGTGGAGATACCCTGTTTGATCCCCGTGAGTACCTCTTCTCGGATAGAAGTATCACCTGTCTCTCGAATCTTCTCAATCTCTGTCATCGGCTGTTATTTGACCTCGTCGGTGAGCGACTCAACGGCGAGGATCCGCCCAGTGGGTCGACGATATCAGTCACACCTGATTTCCCGGCGAGGATCTGTTGGGTCCGCAGCGCCACCCTGACAGCCTCTTCAAAGGGCATACGAGCGCTTCAGCATACGAGTTCGTGTACAGCGATTGTGTCTCTCTGAGAACACCGTTACTGCAGAGTTACTATCCCTCGTGGACACCCAGGTATCGGCTCACCACCGTATCATGGCGGAGTCATTCTGGGCGAAAGCGATGACATCCGCCAGCTCGCCCGGCGGATTCAGTCCTGTGAGGTATCCGGGGCCTCAGCCGGCGGGTCTGTGGAGGCGGGTGCCTCCGTGGCGGGGTGTGGCTGGACTCCGTCCGCCCGAGAGCTGACTTCACGCTGCGGGAACGGAATGGTGATTCCGGCCTCGTCGTAGCGGCTCTTGACTGCACGGACTACTGCCCGGGTCGTCAGCCACCGCTTTCTGGCGCTTGGACTCCGGATCCAGTAGCGTAGCTCTAAAATCACTGCCGAATCTCCAAAGCCCGTCGGGACGACCTGTGGTTTCGGTGCCATAGCGATAGCGTCGACAGACTCCATGACTTCTTGAGCCAACTCTTCGGCACGATCGATATCTGCATCATAGTCGATGCCGACTTCTGTCCGGATACGTAACTGCCCGCGTTTAGTCCGGTTCGTGACCGTGCTGTCGGATACCGCGTCGTTCGGCATCACTATCTCTTCGCCGTCGAAGCTCCGCAATCGAGTGTTGATGATCGTAATATCAGTCACAATCCCCTCTTCACCATCGACAACCACCCAGTCGCCAATCTTGAACGGTCGAGAGAACATGAGCACGAAGCCTGCAATCACCGCTCCGAGGGTCTGTCTGGCCGCCATGCCGATGACGATCCCCAGAAATCCAGCGCCGACGAGAAGCCCTCCGAGATTCACACCCCACAGCGACAGTGCTGCCAAGCCGACCGCGCTGAAAATCGTCACCTGGAGAACGCGATAGATGACACCCTGTTGATGCTGATTGACCGCATTCGACGATTCAGTGTGGGATTTCAACCGTCCGTGCAACACTCGAGTCCCGACAACCCCTGCCAGGAGTAATCCCGCCGTGAGAGTCGCTCGGCCAATCACCGGCAAAACGGTGATACCCGCGGAGACGATCCTTCCAGCGAGTGAGACATATCCCCACACCAGTAACAGCAGAGTCGCTACGGTGGTCGCAACCAGAGCCTGTCCGGTTCGTATCGCGAGCCTGCTCGGGAACGATATTCCAACTGTACCGCTGACAGCCGCTACTATGGTCCCGTCTTCTGCGTCGGCCAGCCCCCGCTGTGCGACGGTTACTGCCCGCAGGATGATACGTGGGAGTAGTAACCCCGCAACGACAGCTCCGCCGACGAGGAGCGCGGCCGACACAGCCAGCCGCGCTTCTGTCGTGACGACACTCTCGAATGCCTCTTGAGCCGTTCCCAGCCAGTCACTCCACATCTATTGAGTATCATAACCGCCAAATATAAAATACAACGAGAGTGGCTGTGAATCGAGTCGCCTGGTATTCTTCAGGAGCTGACTGGTGTCAACCAATCTCCTGAAGCGGTGGGGTTCTGACTCGTTCACCTACAGGCGGAACAAGCCGAGTACCTCGGGGTCGTTCGGAACTCCGTGATTTCCGTGCTGACGAGACTCGACGATTCTCGAGCCTATAGCTCCGGGGCGGTTCACAATATCCGGTCATCTAAACGCTGAGTACCGCCAGAAACATACGACAGTGCTCTCGGATTCAGACACGATCACTGGTAGTCCCGCCCAGAACACAGCTTATCGCATCTAGACTGCTCGAAACACTCAAGACTGGCGGCTCTGAGAGGACGGCCGCCTGCTATCGTGGGATAAAAGATATACGCTTGCTCCCACGGCTCAAGCCGTGGGCTATCGTGTTGTTGCTGTGAATCGCGGGCTTGGTTCTGTTTTCGGGAATCCGATTTCTCCATTCAGTTTGGGGCGCGCAACAAGCCCGTTCCAAGAATTACTGCGGGTTGCACGCGACACCTGCTTTCTGTGCTCTCGGCAACAGTGATACTGCACGGGAATTGTCAACTGAAATTTTCGATTTTTGCAGCATCAGGGTCGCCGCCGACGGCCGTAATCGCGCCGCGTGCCTCGTCAATGAAGTCCTCAAACCCGTACGCGAATATTTGTTCGCCAGCGTCACCCGTGTAAAGGTCACTAACCTCGCTCGCGATCGGTTCCTCAGTGATCTGGACGCTGACGCCACGGTCGGCAAGACCAGTTAACCGGTCCTCGTGTACCGGGGCCGCCGACTGGTAGACAACCGCGGCACTGTTCCCATCTGCGAGGGCCCGTTCGGCAATCGCGACGGCCGGGCCGATACCGGGCCCGCTGGCCAACAGTAGAGCTTGCTCTTCGTCTTCGTAGTAGTCTCTCCCGAAGGGACCGGCCATTTGCACCGCCTCACCCGGATTCAACCCGGCCAGGTGGGCCGCGAATGGCCCGCTTTCATCAGGATCCACCTCGATGGTCGTCTCAAACTCACCGCTGACATCTGGCGATGAGAGCGTGTAGAACCGGTTGTACTCTTCGCCTTCGACTTCGTCACCAAGTTTGACGAACTGGCCCGGAGCCGCCTCGAATCCTGCTGGGGCCTCAAATCGAATCGCGACTGTATCCGGACCGACATCGGTTACACTCGTGACGCTGACACGCGTCTCCATACATTCGATAGTAAACCCGGGAACAAGGGCGTTCGCATCTATGCCGGGAGTTGGCACATAAGAGGAAACAAAGCGAATTCCACGCACTCGGTCACTGCAGTATCTATCGTTGGCTCAGTGGGTTTGCTCGGTCACTGACCCAGCTCTCTCACCCGTTGGCGCCAGGGCCTGCTCGCTTGTTGAGCGTGGGTCGTCACTGGCCGTGACCTCGTCACGGTCGTCTCGTGCTGTGCTGGGTCACTGGCCACCCACTTTGCGTCGGTGGGTTTGGCTTCGGAGCGCGTTGATCGGTGTTCATCTATCTACCGTCGGCTCGGATAGCCGTATCTCAGTGAGACACCTGTACTCACAGAGTGAATCCACCTCGAGGCAATCGCCTTGTGCCACCCGCACACTGGCTCGCGCTGGTATATCTCGTGGTCGCTTACAGCGGTATCAAGCTGAAAGCCCACGACTGTACTCGTGGGATGACCCCGACAACTGTGAATCTCTCCACACTCACTGACTTGGCTGGATATTCGACAGAACCCACGAATGTATCCTCGTCTGGCAATACTTGCTGGTTACCGACCGAAAACAACGGGAACTCCGAGTCAGCAGGGCAGAACCACTCAGCACCCACTGCCAGAGAAGGTGGAACGGCTGTGTGGCTCAGCCAGCACTGTCGGTTGCAAACCACACTATCCCACCCTAAGCGGCGCAGCGCCGTGGGAATCCCACGACTTCAGTCGTGTGGAGGAAGTCAAGCGGACTGCAGCCCTCGTGTGGGCGGGGACTTTCGCTGTCGAGATCAGAGACGGCGGTCGGACACGGACCCAGCCAGCGACCAACTCCCGGGGGCAGTGACTCCCCCACTGGCGACACTGTTCGGATGCCGGCTCGTGTCGAGTAATGCTCGTCTGCCGAGATGACGGGGAGTGTCGACAATTGTTTTCGATCTGAGAACCCTCCACGAGATTGTGATTTCTTCCGGCTGAAGCCGTGGGTCTTCGCCTCGCTTGGAGAGTGTCTTCTGACTCGTATCGTTGAAAACACGAGCCATTCCACGGTAGGCGAGTCCCGTCTCACCGCGGTAGCAGTGCGGACGCCACGGCTTCGTGCGAGGAAGCGGGAAGGATCATACGTTGAAAAACGCCCGTGTAGATGTGCAGTCAGGCCAGACACGTGTGAGTGGCGGGGCGACTGTCAGCCGTTCCCTGACGTGAGGGATGGCGTCCAGCGCCGGCCGATTAAATCCAGCCGTGACACTCATTGCACGGGGCTGGTCTCAAGCCACCTCCACCTGCACGCTCACGAGTGTGTTCGTGAGCGGTTGACCAGAATTCCATCATCCGGCCAAAGAGCGGGAGTGTTTTTGCGAATGAGGTTATCGATGTTTCTGTGACGACGCTGGTGATGTGTGTGGACCGGTCTGGGGATGTAGCCAGAGAGACGAGTGTCACGATGCCAGTAACCGGTTGGGAGGCTGTCCATTCGCTCGTCACCGAGGTGGGCTTGGCTGATCCGGAAGACTCCAGCGTCAATTGCATTTTAGAGGCGCTCCGCGTCGTCCGCGAACTCCGCGACGACGATGAGACGGCGGCGATCGCAGTCGTGTCAGGCGAGGCCGGGTCGGTCGTAAACAACGACCGCTCGATTGCGAGCCAACTCGACGAATTGGTCGAACAACAGAGACCTGACCGGGCGGTGGTGGTGATCGACTCTGCGTCTGACGAGCGGGTAATCCCGATTATCGAGTCTCGACTCAGGGTCGACTCTGTCGACCGGGTCGTCGTCCGGCAGGCGCGAGATATCGAGTCGACGTATTATCTTCTCAAACAGTTCCTCGCAGACGAGAAACTCAGATCCACAGTGTTAGTCCCACTCGGGGTCGCGCTGCTGTTGCTCCCTGGCCTGTTGTTGCGGTTCTCGGCGGCGGTGGCGATGGCGGGGCTCGCGGCACTGCTCGGCGGCGCACTCCTGTACATGGGACTGGGGATTGATGAGTACCTCACGACCGTCCCTGATCGGGGCCGAGAAGCGCTTTATGCCGGGCAGGTGTCGGTCGTCACGTACGTCGTCGCGGGGGGGTTGACCTTAGTTGGGCTGTTTTTCGGGGCGCTAGCTATCTCGACCCCATCGGGCGGGCAGTCGGCTGTCGCTGGGGTGACACAGTTCGTCTACACAGCCAGCCCGTGGGCTGCCGGGGGGGCACTCACAGCGAGTTGTGGCCGACTTATCGACGAACTGATCCGCGACGATTACACTCGGCGACCGTATCTCAATCTCCCGTTTCTCGTGATTGCTGTCGGTCTCGTCGTCCGTGGGTTTGCGGGCTATTTCCTTGCACAAGGGGGCGGGATTGACCCAGTGACTGTGTTCGACATTGTCATTTCACCTGCTCAACGACTCACCGTCTTCATTTTCGTCGGGCTGATGGTGAGTCTCGCCGGTGTATTGACCGCGGCCAGAATCCGCGGAGAACCCGTCGGTGAACCCATCCAACCGGACGAAGAAGAGCCCGGTCGTTGAGCCGATATCATCCCGTGGCGCTGCAGGGTTTCGCGTGACACACGCTTGATCGGAAATTACTGTATTCGCGACGCGACGCGACGCGACGTGGCGTGACACGGTGTCTCTGCTGTCTCTGGTTGTAGTTCAATTGAGGGCGCTAAGCCCCCTTCCTCAGCGAGCGGCCGTGAGTAGGGAGGGATACAGCGCCCGCACGAGTTACTTGCACGTTCTCTGCCACGCTTACTACCCCTGCAGTCAAACACGGGAGTAGGATGCTCACCACAGTTTTGACGATGTTCAAGCGCGATAAGAAGCGCGCACCGTCGATTGTGGCTGAGTGTCCACCCGGAAGGAGTGGGACACTCCGAACCACCCGTGAAGGGAACTCGCCTGCGGAGTCTGGAATCCCTGTGCCCACGTTGGGGATACATTCCGACACAGAACCAGGAAGCCCCATCACCAGAAGTCGCTGACTTCTGGTGAGCAGTCAGAACTCGGAG
>JAQCMZ010000331.1 GCA_028274825.1 Haloferacaceae archaeon | reverse complement strand
GCTCGCATGACCGCTTGGCGATCGGATGCAACCTCGATCCCGCCAACTTTCCCACGGCCACCAACGTGGACCTGCGCTTTGATCGCGACTGGGTAACCGATCTCGGCTGCTGCTGCAGTCGCCTCCTCGACCGTCTCGGCAAGTTTCGCCTCTGGGGTCGGGATTCCGGCCTCGGCAAACACCTGCTTTGCCTGATATTCGTGGAGTTTCATCTGTCGTTCTGCGCAGTTTGGGCACACCCGAGTTAGTATTTCCGAAAACTCGGGGATACTCACCTGGCGAGTCAAACGAGACTCTGCAGAATAGCAACTGTCTGAGACGAGGGCTGAACTACGCCAGGGGCAGACCCCCGAGAAACGCTCGTCGTCTGTCAGGTGTCTTCAATTCGCGAACGAGACCAAGACGACATTAGCAAATCACCGAGCGGATCGTCCCTGCCCGAGAGCCGACCCGCCAGTCAAGATGAGTCCGCCCATGACAGTGAACAAGCCCGCGAGAAACAGTCCGGGCTGAATGAAACCTCGCTGGAGGAGCATGAGTCGCCCTTCGCGTTCGATTGTTCGGGTTCGGAACTCGTGATTCGTTCCCTCGTGGCTGACGATAGTGATCCCGTCACCGAGTCCGGGGTCCGTCGGGTAGGCAAATGCGTCGAGACGCCCATCGGGATCATCGACAGAGTACCCTGTTTCGGACCGCCGGGCTTGATCGAAGACGGTCTGTGCGTCCGGAGAGAGATCCTCATATGAGATCGATTCGACGTATTCGGGGGTCGTCAAATCGACTTCGTCAACGGTGTGGAGATACGTGGAGTCGGTCTCGCCAGTTTCGACAGGGAGGTATACAGGATTTCCCATGAGACTGATTCCGAGGACGATGAGCCCGATTCTGAGCGGGAGTCGATACATATCAGCAATTGAACACACAGAAAGTTATTATTTTGTGAGTCTCTTCGCTATCGGCGATAGAATCGGTGAGTGGTCTTCCACTAGCGAGCGTGGCGCCTGGTTGAGGATACGCGACAGTACATACGCTGGCGATATCGCCCTGAAGTTGCGGGGGCACGGTCACTACCCGTGAAGCGGCGAATCTGGCAGGTACAGATCAGGGGGACGGCAAAATGCAGACGAGACGGGAGTGAATCAGAGAATGGTGGTCTCTACCGAGGCGAGCACAGAGCAAAAGTACCCTAACAGACCACCAGAGACCAGCACAAGAAACTACCCTCGTCCGGTGGGTCCGTTGGATTAAAGCCGACAGCGGGATCTTACAGAGTATGGAGAGTGTAGACGTGGCGATTGTTGGGGGCGGCCCAGCGGGAGCATCAGCTGCTCACGCAGCCGCCGACGGGGGGGCGGATACGGTCGCCCTTGAGAGGGGAATCCCGCGCGATGACCGAGACGGGTTGGGTCCGGATTCGACAGACGCTGCCGGGATCCTCGATTACTGGGTCGACATCATGGGAATCCATCCCGACGAATTCCCTGACAATGTAGTTTTACAGAAACTCGAGCGAGCGGAGTTTCGCGGTCCAGACGCCGGCTGCACGCTACACAGTACCGGAATCGAGTCTTCGTATGATGCGTTCGGATACACGTTTCACCGGGCACGGCTAGACGACTTCCTCAGAGACCGAGCCGAGAACGCAGGAGCCGACTACCGGGTCGGGACAGCCGTTAGCGACGTGGATACTGATCCGGCGGTGAGTCCAAAAAGCGCTGAACCGCGACACGTCGTCGAACTCGCCGATGGCTCTCAGATCGGCGCTGATCATCTCATCCTCGCAGACGGACCTCAACGGGCAGTCACGAATCGCATCCTCGACCGATATCTCCCCGAGGACGAGCCCGCCAGCGAACGACTCGCGTCGACCGATGCCAATCATATCGCCTATCAGGAGTATCGCCGGTTCCCTGAAGACGTGTTCGAGGAGGTCAAAGACGCACTCGTGTTCTGGTGGGGAGTGATGCCTGGCGAGACGGCATATCCGTGGGTGTTCCCGAATGCCAATCGTGTGTGTCGAGTCGGGCTGACGATGCCTATCGGAGCCGATATCGAGGATGTCGAGAATCCGTCCAGCTACGAGCTTCTGGAGCCGGACGATGAGACGATTCCACAAGGATCAGAATACATTCGACGATTACTCGAGTGGCAGTACGGCGACGAGTACGATCTCGAGGATTTCCCGATTGTCGAAGACGCGGGCAAGCGCAACGGCACCGAGACGTACTCGATTTCGTCGACTCGGCCAATCGAGTCACCCACGAACGCGGGGATCGCGGTGGTCGGTGGTGCAATGGGGACAACCTCTGCGTTCCACGAGGGTGGTGACCACACAGCCGTCAGAACTGGGGCTATCGCGGGTAAACTCGCTGCCGACGGTGACCTCTCGGGATACAATCGACAGTGGAAAACCGCAATCGAAGACGAACTGCTCCGGAACGTGACGATGTCTGACCTGGTGTCGGAGTATGCTCCTGACGACTGGAACCGAGTAATCGGCTGCGCGGATGCGATGGTGGCCGCCGAATCCGGGCGTGGACTCCTGGAACGCACCTACAGCGCCGGCTGGCAGGCGGCAAAACTGATACTGTCGTACCGGTGGCACAAACGGAAGATTCGGGATCAGTACATCCAACTGTCGGCCGACGAGTACTCATACTGACTCAGAATACGGCAATCGACACGGAGCAGCCAGCACGGTTACACGACCGTCGCTCGCCTTCTCGGCGGTTATGAGCCAACTTGAAATTCGACCTGATAGTCGCGATAGACACGGATCGGGCCTACCGAGTCACACGATATCGAACACGTGAGTCGTGGATTCAACGCCTGGTGAACTAGTGGAGACTGGACTCATCACGAGACAATACCGGACGGCCAGTGTACCCGACGATGAGGTGGAGATTGCGTGCAGTTACCCCAGACGACTCACTCGCACGTGCTAATTAGCAGTCGTTGGGAACGCGAGTTCGTTATCCAGGGTAAAACACGCAATACGCCCGTTCCACAATCAATTTAATTCCAGACTCGATGTCGAATTGTATCTCTGTGGTTTCAGCGACTGTCAAGCTTGCTCTAACGAATTCACGAACACGCCCAGTCCGAGGACGAGCGTTCCCGCGACTGCCGCGACGAAACTCGCTGACGCGATAGAGATACCCACCTGCAAGACTGACTCGTATGGCACGATGCCGTACGTCTCGAGCATTCTGACAGTGTCGAGGCCTTGGAACCCGATGCTGATCAACGACAGGCTGGCGGCCACTCCCAGGCCGCCACTGATGAACGCGAATCCGGAGAATATCTCTTCAAAGCCGACGAGTGACCACGCTTGTGACTCAGAGATGTGCTCGATTTTCGACCGGCGAACGGCGACAGCGGTCAGTCCACCGGCTGCCACAGACAGCGTCACCACACTGAGGACTGTCATCGAGGCGAGTGCAATCGAGTCAGTTCCAGGAGCCGGGCTGAAATACGCTCCACGGATTTCTCCTGGGAGTAGCAGAACTGCTGGCCAGAGGAGAGCCGCCGCGAACAGTACGACCGCACATAGATACAGTTTCTTCGCAATCGGCCACCATGTGGTAATTCCGCCTTTCGCACGGACGAGATCGTACTGAGAATCCTTATCGAGAAACTCAATCGGATTCTTCTCACCAGACATTCATACCGCCATCTCGTGGCTGATGCTGAAGTGCCTTGTGGGACCTGGGGGGTAGTCACAAGCTGGTGTCTCGGTGTGAGTGAGTCTGATAGCTCTCTGTGACGAGAGAGCGCGAAAAAATGACCGCAGCTTCGAAGCGGCGATTCAGTCGTCAGACGGGGTGACGTTCGGTGCAGTCGCGCCGTAATCGGCAGCAGACGTGACACCGGCCGGCTCATCAGTAACGTAGCTGATCAGCAGGTACGCGAAGATGTACTTCGCGGCGATGTCAAGAATGCTGTACAGCCACGACGTGACACCCACACCAAGAATGCCAAGACCCTCGGCGCCGAGCGCCCAGAAAATTGGGTAGCCGAGCCACAGGGTGACGGTCAGCAGCTTCAAGCTGTTGAATATGCTGATAGTGCCGGTTGCCTGAGCGTCCTTTGGCCATTCGACCAGTAGGACGTACAGAACGACGGCGAAGAATGAACAACTCAGTGCGTAGTAACTCCATCGCAGCAGAAGACTTGAGGTGGTTAGAGCCGCCGCAAGCCCCGTGACACACATCGCGATATCAGTGGTAATAATCGTGAAAATCTTCGTCATGTTTGACCCGGCGAGGAGGCCGAGTGCAAGCAGGATCGCCGGCGTGGACAGCGCCCACGTCAGATAGCGACCCCAAACCGAGAAGACTACGCCTTCATTACCCGCAACTTCGGTACCACTAACCAGCAGACCCGGCGCACTCGCGTCAAGCAGGCCAACGGTCAGGCCGCTCATGAGGCCGGTGTAACTGGAGATAGATACCAGGGGGACGAGAAGCGTTGAGACGACGATCAGCTTCGCACGCGGGTCACTCACATTCCGCCCCATGTACACGAACAGCAGGCTTGCCAGTCCTGCCAGCGCAATGTTCACGACGAACGAGCTGGCCAGAACCTGGTCTGACATGATTGCTTCAAAGATCTCACTTTGAGTGGCCTCTATCTGAAGAAGGCCAAACTGTGCTACCGCCGTCAGTAATGCCGCTGGTGCTAATGCCATACTCCACTCATTACTACACCCCGGTGCCATATCAAGTCAATACCAAACATGTTTGTGAGAACCGTTCCGTCTCCGGATTTGAAAATTTAGATATTTCGCCTGAATTACAGGTCAGTTCCGGGGTGATCGTGTGACAGAGGGGTTTCCAGATCAGCCGGGAGTTTAATACAATTATGATACTGAAACCCGCCGACAACACGAGGTGATAGACAATTTGCGCGAATCTCGCTCCGTAGTCTGATACTGTTGGACAAATACGCGGGAGTATCAAAAAACTGCTGCGGCCAACACCCACTTCCAGAACTGCCAACCGAAGCCGTCAGTCACCCACGGCTGAAGCCGTGGGCATCCGCCTTGCTCTGCTGTGAACATGCGTCCGGCAGCCATCCGTCTGTAGCTCCGACAAGAGTCCCGAGACGACGTTCGGGCGTCAGAGCCCCCGACGTACCAGGTATCGAGACCGTTTGAAGCGTCTGAGCAGGTCTCGTTTGGATTCGGTGATCCGCCAGAATGAGTTTAATCGGTTCTATCGGCCACGCCAAAGACGACAGGTCCGACAGTATGAGTGATATCGATACCCTAGCAGGACAACGAGTACACAGTGGAAGTTCAGACCTCAGATCCTTGGTATACAATCCCAGACCCTACTGTCTCAATCCGCAGACCGATTCAAGTCGGAGAAATGATCTCAGCCAGCCGGATCAGACTCAGCAAGTGATCGGAGGGTGCGGAGCGTGTGGCTCACTTCGCGTTCGTTGTACCACACGACGACGGGGTCAAGCGCTGCGATCCGGGGTAGAGACATCGCATAATCGGCTGCCAACCGGACACGAGTGCCACCGTCTTCAGGTTGGAGTCGCCATTCGAAATTCCCGTCGAGATCGCCGGTGAAGGCAAACCGGATGCACTCGTCAGGTTCGTACTCCAGCGGATGGACCTCGCCCCCGAAATTGAACGGGCCTGCCGAATAGGTGTACTTCGCGCGCACGCCACCAGCGGGGGATCGTTCCACGTCAGAGACATCTGCCAGACTGGGTATCAGATCACCGTTCCGCTCGGGACTGTCCACAAGTGCGAAGACAGCTTCTGGATCCGCATCAATATGGATACTCCCTGTCGCGTGAACGAGATCGCCCCCGTCGGCTGCGATGACAGCACCTCGTCCGGCCGAGGACGGCCGACTCGTATCCCCGACGTGGACGGCCGGGACGGCGAGTTTATCAAGTAGCCAGAACCACAGAACTAGCCCCTGAACGACGAACACACTCGCGACGAGAAAGAAAACACCCTCCTCTATCGGGAGTCCACCGGGTGAGAGCCCTACCGTGTGGGCCGACGAGATCGTCCACAGATTCAGATGGACGATCGCGACCCAGTCAGTGAACCACAGATACGCAGTCGGGGTGAAGATTGCGGCGGCCATGACACGACGCTTTGCGATCAGGTATCGCCACCCGTAGGCCCACTGGATAGCAAAAACGGGTCCTGCCCACGCGAGAATCGAGCCCAGATAATAGGACGACTCGACAGACAGCATCACTACCCCGGTGCCGGTGACAGTCAGCCCCGCGATTGCCCCGACAATTCGATCACGACGGCTCATCTGGACGCTAGAGCGAGTGTCAAATCTGATTGCAAACACGACCAGGGCGACCATCGTCGTCTGGAGGATGAAGAACAGATACTCTCCGAGCGGGATGGCAAGCGCTGAGAGGGTGACGACCCCATCACCGTACCACCAGACGCCCTGGCTGATCATGTAACTCCCCCAGGGAGTGGTGTACACAAGTGCCAGCGTTAGCAAGATCCCGGCACCGGCGAGTGCGTCTCGACCCACCCGCGCACTCTCCCGGAACCACGCCACCGTGCCAACCAGGATGAGCGCGGGGAGTGTGAACACGAGATGAAACTCGAGGTATGTCGTCGGAGGGATCATGACTCACGCGGACGCATTGACAGGTCCGTCGCGTTTCCCGCACGATGACCTCCGGGCATCCATCTCGAAGCCACTGTGCACATATATGCAGGTACTCCCGGTAACCGTTTATTACCGTGACCAAACATGTTTGGCACACGCACGGAGTGTGGCGTTTTCATGTAGCCTGTGTTCCAGGAGCTAACGCCCGTGTAAGACGATGAGACTCGCGATCGGCCAGACGAGACGGAGACACTCACAGTCATTCGATCGGCAGATTATCGACATCGTCTAGCACTCGATCGACGATTTTGCCTTCTGCGGCTCGAAGGTGTTGATGAAACGTTGATCGGTCGATCCCCATCGACTCGGCAATGTCTTTTCCGCTCGTGTTACGCGGCCACTCGTAGAAGCCGCTGATATGTGCTCGTCGGAGGACAGTAAGTTGCCGATCAGTGAGTTCCTCTTTAACCGACGAGACGAATTCCTGACTCGTCGCCTGTGTGCGTTCTTCAGTGCGTTGAGAGATCAATTCCGTCTGTGGGTATCGGTCGAGAACACGGGAGACGATCGGCTGGACGTTCGAGCCGACCGGGATTTTGACGGTGAGCTCGGCGACACCCCCGGTGGCCGAGACAGCACTGATCGAGCCGCCGTTGGCAATAACAGACGACAGAAACGACTCGTTTGTCGGCACTTCAAACTCGAACAGACAGCCCTCATCGAAGGTCGTCGCGACGTTTGCTGTACTGACGTTAACGGAAGTGACCGCCTCCCGAACGGCGTCCGGGCTGGCGTCGTTGATCAGGAACGCGAGACGCAGTCCATCGTCGTCGCCGTGGACTGTCCCTTTGTATTCGAGAGTGGTGTCAAGTTTCTCGGAGAGTGTGATGAAAAACAGGTTACTGTCGGACGACTCGAAGACGAGACGGCGAAACTCATCGGTCGTGAGAAGTCGGCGACTCTGGAGCTGATTGATTCCGGTCGTAGTTACTCCCCCGAGTGATTCGAGAACAGTCCGTTCCCGAGTGTCGAGTCTGTCGGCATCGGACGTATAGACGGTCAACACACCGTGACGGGTTTCGCCGTATTGTAGCGGAATCGCAGCTACAGCCCCGTCCGACGGTCCGGCCCGTTGGTGTGGGGAATCGTCGGGAAGCTCCGCCACGGTGGCGATACTAACCTGTCCCGACTCAATCGCCCGTCGGGTTGGATCTTGACCGTCAGCGTCACTCTCCAAGGGGACAGCCAGCCCCTCACACCCCCCACATGCGACTTGTGTTCGGGCCACGAGCTGATTGCTCGTCATCTCTCGACGCCCGAACCATCCACCGGTGTATCCTTCTGCGGCAGCAAATCGCTCACAGACCTGTTGTTCTAGTTCGTCACGGGATGTGGATTCGGTCACGACACGCGTCACACTGCTGACGAGGCCCTGAACCCGCGTCAGAAGATGCTCGAGTGACTGACGTTTCTCACAGAGCGCCTCGGCGCGCTGCTGTGCAGCCAACTTTGCCTCCTTTTGTTCGGTCACATCCGTCTGATAGCCGACGAAGTACAACTCACCCTGACCGGTTTCGACCGGCGCAATATCGATTCGATTCCAGAATTGGTCACCGTTTTGCCGGTAGTTGACCATCTCAACGGTGACCGGGTCGCGAGTATCGATCGCCTCCCTCAGCCGCTGAATCTTACCGGGGTCGGTCGCTTCACCCTGAAGGAACCGACAGTTCCGGCCGATAACCTCCTCGCTGGAGTAGCCTGTCATCTGCTCGAAAGTTTCGTTCACGTACACGAGGGGGTTGTCCGGCAGTTCGGGGTCACTGATCGTGATCCCGATTGGAGCCTCCTCTATTCCACACTGTTTTAGATTGGGTTCTGGGGGTCTGGCGGGTACTGCCGGTTCTAGACCGGGGGAGCCGTGATTCTGTTCGGCAGGGATCGTCGCGTTCGTCGAGTTCGGATCGGGATCAGGATCGAGACCGGACCCGCCGTTGTCGGCCATCCTGAGTTTCTCGCGACGTTGCTCGACGCCGAGTGACTCGCCTAGTTCACGCCCAGAGTCGCGTCCGCCGTCGGTACTCGCGGATGAATCACTCATGTCGGGGCCGATCCGTGGGTTCTGACTCGGTGACGGCGCGGACGAACCTGCCAGAGACGAGTCAGTGCCAGACGGCGTGGAGTCGGACCTGCGGGCGCGGGCGAGACTAACCGCACACCGAATCGCAGTGTGGGGGCTCTCGACCGGCGGCGAAAAGTGATCGGCTGCCCCGGCAGCAACAATACGACTGGAGGCAACGTCACCCCCAACGACCACGACAGAGTGGGCTGTGCTGGTGCGCTCTAGAAGATCAAACACACTCCCGTCGGGGAGGTCAAACGCCGAGACGATCCCATCCGCAGTGTGAAGAGAATTGACTGCATCGGTAACCCCTTCCGCAGAACAGAGTTCCACGTGTTCAGGGACAGTCTTGGTCTGCTCGAGTCCTACGACCAAGACAGTAATATGTCGCATTATCTCAACTATGTAAACAACACCTTAAAAATTGACCCCACAGGATGAGGTCTTTCTCGGGTGGCCAATTTCCCGTGTGCATCACCGCGCTGTCAGTCGATTCAGTGGAGTCGGAAAGACCGTCGAGACTACACTTCTGGCACAACCGACAGGGCTACGAGTACTTGTGACAGGGCTGAATCTCAACCAGCAGGGTAGGTCAGTTCAATTCAATTCGGTGTACGTTAGTTCAGGCCAGGTCAGGTCAAGTCAAATTTAATTTGACACAACACGGATCAGCTCGGATTCTGCGCTAATCGACCCCGGTCGAATCAGATGATGTTACTCGTTAAGAATACAGGCATCGCATCCAGCCTGTAGCCAGGACCGAGAGTTGAGAGGGGAGTGTTGCGCGTTCTACGATTAACACCGAAATCGGAGTCCAAGCAACTGATGTCGAAAACCCACCGACGGAGCCAGCCCGGATCAGCGCACCTCGCTGAACTCCACAGCCCATAGACAGTCATATATGCCTCGGTAGGCCAGATAGAACCGTGACACCGGAACACGAGGTCCAGAATCCGTTCGGGATGGACGAGACGTGTACCAACTGTCCGGAACTGTCCAGTTGCCGGGAGTCGGTTGTTCACGGGTACGGCGATGTCAGTGCAGATTTTCTCGTCATCGGACCCGCACCAGGACCAGGTGCAGACGAATCAGGTATCCCATTTACCGGCGATACCGGCGGCGAACGGCTGCAGTGGATTCTTAACGAATTAGGCATCTCTCGGTCCCCACCAGAGGCGACAGAGCCGGAACTGCGAAACGTGTTTCTCACGTATCTCACTCGCTGTCGCCACCCCGAGAGAGAGCCGACAGATGAGGAAGTGGCCACGTGTGAGCCATATCTGAACGGGGAACTGCGGATGATCAATCCCGAGATACTCATACCGATTGGTGAACGGGTGTTGGAGGCGATGGCGCGTGAATACACTATGCGAAACCCCGACGGATTCGATCTACCCGATGAACACGCCACGACGATTCGCGGCCGAGGGTTCGAACTGATTCCGATGCGGCGACTCGAACAACAAACCGACGAGGACGCCGAGGCCGTTGTGGAACACATTATGGAAAACGTTCTCGATCGGGACTACCGCCAGACGAAAGGCCGTCGCGAACGGTGACGACCCTGTCTCGGGATATCCCAGCTTCGATTTCTCGTCTACCGAGATAGCATCACGGTCACCAAACACTCACGTGGTGCTTGTCCCCAGTCATACCTCCTCGCAAGCCACCGGGTTCACTCGCGAGTAGCTGACATGGCCGTCTGGATGGCCCGTGGCGGGTATTACTCGGTCGAGAGTTGGCGACTCTCGAGAGCTGCCACACAGTCAGCTACCCACGGCTGAAGCCGTGGGCTTCCGCCTCGGTCTTCTGTGAGACGATATTGGGGGAGCGGTCAATTGAGCTGGCAGCAGATGACAGACAGATCGAAATCAATCTTACAGCCGAGCTGCTAATAGCGATTGTCCGACCGGCGGGTTGAAGACGAATCACTGGAGATACTGAGACATGCCCGTAATCGCGCTTCTGGCTGACCCACCACGGGACGGTCTCGTCTACCCGCAGATTGCCGAGGACACTCCGTTGTCCGAGACAGCCGTGACTGACCTTTACGAGGCAGTGCTGAAAGATATGGTGCGTGCGGTCGTCGAGTCAGGTGGGAGCCTGCTGATCAATCACCCGACCGAACAGCAACTGCCAGACGCGAGTGAACCCGGGATTTCGCCGGAAGCCGAACTCCGGTCTATAGTCGCCGCGACCGTCGCCAATCCGGAGACGATTCGGTTCGAACCGCAGGTGGGGTCGACATTCAGTGCGCGGGCGGGAAACACAGCGACGCATCTCCTCCGTGAAGAAGGCGCCAATTCGGTCGCAGTGCTTCGGCCGCACGTTCCGTTGTTGACCCGGACACGTATCGACCAGGCCTCGATCAAACTCCGGTCGAATGACGCCGTCCTCGGGCCGGGGACCGAAGGGCGGTGTTATTATCCGGCCTTCGGAATGCCAATTGACTTCGCGGATGCATTCACCGACCCCGAGGTCGAGACACTCGCAGCGCGGGCCTGCGAGGCGGGTGAGGATGAACAAGGCGCCGTCGAATTCGTCCCGCCGCTTCCCGTTCTCGAGAGTGGAGCGGATCTGATGGACATCATCCCGACAATACGAGCTCGTGTCAGAGCCGGCCGCCAAGCCCCAGAATACACGGCGAGATTCATCGCTGACCATGGCCTCCGCGTGAGGTCACTCGATACTGAACGGCGTATTATCGCTGGCGAGTGATTCTTTCGGGCCGGGAAGCATCTCGATACAAGCAATACCTGCTCGTGTGGGCCACACTCGTGACCGACGTGGCTGGATTCGGTCGTCAGAATGGAATCCAAGCTGAACAGTATCAGTGAGACAGACAGGTAGCCGCGAAGAGTGTCTCCCTCGTCTCTACAGGCGGAGCAGGCCGAGTGTGAGGGGTCGGACGGAAATCGAAGAAGAGTGATGACGAGAGACTGCGTCTCTCGACGGATGACCCCGAGGGTGAAGGCCGTCGAAAATCTCTACATTCCTTCAGCCATACTCCCACATTAACGAC
>JAQCMZ010000210.1 GCA_028274825.1 Haloferacaceae archaeon | reverse complement strand
GTTTGTCTACGTTTCGATTCTCTCAACGATTGTCGTCTTCGCGGGAAACTACGGGATCCGCATCGGCTCGTTCTCCTCGGTCGGCGTGAGTGGCGCGATGATGGCTGTCAGTGTTCTTGCGATGAGCATGACGACGCTCGTCACTGGTCGCTACTCGGACGGCCTGTCCAGACGCGGGTTGATAACGCTTCCCGCACTCGGCTCAGTTATACTCGGGCTCGCC
Organism: Haloferacaceae archaeon; assembly: GCA_028274825.1. Taxonomy (GTDB): domain Archaea; phylum Halobacteriota; class Halobacteria; order Halobacteriales; family Haloferacaceae; genus J07HR59. The sequence continues at coordinate 2,631 of JAQCMZ010000210.1, read as the reverse complement.
ATCGTCGGACTATTTCCGATGTTATATGCTGCTCTCCTTGGGATGGCGCTGGTCGGGGCGGGGGTCGGCGGGACCAGCCCGCCACTGCTTGCGCTGCTTGGTGACATCAGCCCCGAGGATCAGATCGGCAAATTGGGGGGCGTTTACAACGTCTTCGGCGATCTCGGGGCGACACTCGGCCCTATTGTCGCCTTTCCGGTCGGTGCTGCGATCGGCTACGATCTGAGCTATCTCCTTTCCACGGTGTTCGTTCTTCTAGCTGGTGTTGGTGTCGTAGTAACACTTCTTGGGACGGATATGGGAGTCAAGGACGGTACGACAAGTGCCGATTGAACGTAGTCACCGCCGACACAACACCGCTGTATTGGTCGTCAGTCGATTCGACCCAATCCTGCTGGCTGACGACGAGGAGACTCTGCTCTCATAGATCGTACAGTGTGCCGTACTTCTCATGTGCGTAGTGAATAAAGTAATCGGCGGTGAGGTCCTCACCGGTCGCCTGCCGCACGAGTTCGTCGGCACGATAGCGCTGGCCGTGTCGCTGGAGGTGATCCGTCATCCACTCGCGGATCGGGCCGACACGACCTTGCCGGATCAGGTCGTCGACATCCGCGTCCAGATCGTCGCGCATCGCAGCATCAAGCTGTGCAGCGAGGACGCTCCCGATAGTATACCCGATGAAGCCGGGGAGACTCTGCGACCAGTGGGGGTCCTGTAAGCAGCCCTCGTTATCGGTTTCAGGGCGAATCCCGAGATACGACTCCATTTTGTCGTTCCACAGTTCCGGAATCTCTTCAGCGTCGATCCGGTCGTGGAACAGGTCGCGTTCGATCTCGGTACGGAGCATGATGTGTAGATGGTATGTGAGTTCGTCCGCGTCGACTCGAATGTAGTTGTCGTCGAACACCTGATTGACACACTCGTATGCGTCACGCGGCGTGACGTCGGCTAGTTGCGGGAAGTGTTCTTTCACTGTGGGCATGAAAAACTCCCAGAATGCCTCGGTCCGTCCGACGTGATTCTCGAAGAACCGCGACTGTGACTCGTGGATCCCGATGCCCCGTGGCTCCCCAAGCGGCGTCCCATAGTGGTCCTGTTCGAGACCATGCGCGTATGCAGTGTGCCCGAACTCGTGAATCGTCGCTGTGAGTGCCTCGGTGAGATTGCTCTCGTCGTATCGGGTCGTCATCCGCACATCGAATGGATGGCCGAACGAGAACGGATGTGGCGCAACATCGAATCGTGTGCGGTTCCAGTCTAATTCAAACGTGTCCAACGCGGCTCGGTTCAGGATTTTTTGTGTTTCGATGTCGAAATTGCCGTCTGTGCTGTGAAGTGCGTCTGTGGCAAGGTCGGCGTCACTATCGTGGATGTCCGCGATCAGCGGGACCAGTTCCTCGCGGAGTTGCTCAAAGATCTCGTCGACCACCGACAACGGGATATGTGGCTGTGCGAGGTAGCCAGTCCGTTGACTCCAAACGACCTCGTAGGGGTCCGTGTCCGGGTCGACTTGATTTGCCCACTGACTTTTCAGATCAAAGTGCTCTGCGACGACCGGACCGAACTGCGACCAATCGTCGTCTTCGCGGGCAGCCTTCCAGTCCTCGTGGGCACGAGAATTGACCTCATTGATCCGGGCGTTGAGATCGTCGGGGACGCTGGCTGCCGTCGTATACTCTCGGCGGACCTCCCTGACGACAGCCGCCCGTTCGTCATTTAATTCGGCGTCGGTCAACTGCTCAAGAGCTGTCCCGAGCGCATCGTCCGTGAGGTAACCGTGGCGAGCTGCTGACAGCGTTGAGCGTTGGCTGGCCCTCGCGGTCGCACCTTCCGCGGGCATCATCACATCAGAGTCCCACCGCATCAATTGGTTCGTCTTTTCCAGATCCAGCACCCGATTGGAGTGTTCGACGACCGTCTGGTACGCCTGTTCTGCTGACTCACTCGACATACTCTTCTCGATTTTGTGACCGCGTATAAAACTACTGATGGTGGCGGTCAGCGCACACAGCTCCCGCCGGACAGCTTACCGTCTTTAGTGCGGTCTGTCCAGGAATTGAACCCACGTCCCGGTGCGGAGACGCTGAGACCAGCAGCCAGATCGTCACTCTCGTTTACCTCGCGGTGGGACTCCTCCGAATCGAGCCAGACGGAGTTGTACTGTTCCAGTGTCACATCGTTGGCTTTGATATAACGAGTGAGTTCGCCGCTGAGACAGATACAAATCTGTTGATTCTCACGGCCAGTTATAACTGAGGAGTGGCCAGACGGTTTCTCGAGCCTCTTAGACCCGAACTCATCGCTTCCAACCATTGATACGCGTCGCCAGCCATCTTCTGATTGACATCCTCGTCCGCGTGACCGCGTCGTCACGCTGCGCGTGACTGCCCGCCAGACGCAGTCTGGCGACGGCCGAATCCTGAGCGGTGGAGATTTCAGGTGTGACAGTTCAACCAGGCATCTAGACAGTGAGAATCTGACGGGATACCCGTGGTCTCAGCGGGTGGGACTGCTGGGAGTGCCAAGCCCCCGGTACTCCTATCCTCCGTCAGTTTCGGACTCTCAGAGTTGTTTGTGCCTCGGGGAGTCCGGCCCGGCAGACCTCGACGGACTCGGAGTTACTTTCTGCGT
>JAQCMZ010000326.1 GCA_028274825.1 Haloferacaceae archaeon | reverse complement strand
GGCGGCCCTCATCGGCCGGTCGCAGCGGTCGTGAGCTACAGCTAGTGCGTTCACGTTCTGACCGCCTGCCGGCTGGTTCCTGAGCCATCGCCGTCCCTGCTTGTGATTTTTCTCTCGTGATCAAGATCGGATCGATCCCGGCGAAAAATTTAGTATCGCAGACGTGGTTTGTTAAGCTAGCAGGCTTTCATAGGTGTGTAGCACATTGTTGATGGCGAGCCTTCTTGCGATTTTGAGAGAGTTCTGATGATCTGAAAACCAGTCGGAGAGTCCCTCTGAGAGCCGGTTACCATTCCATATCTGAACGAGGTTTTTGCATCAACAATCTCTACCAGAAGAGCGAAAAGTCTATGAGAGAGCGAGTCAGATGGCAGGAACCACTGTATGTCGGCTGCTGCGCATGGACCCAGGCCCGTTCGCACGGTCCGAGGCCCTCCATGCGTTGCTGTCCTCCCCGGCCTACTCGCGTCGTGGTTCCAACCAGTCGGCACCCCTCACTGCTTGAGGCCGAGGGCTCCGAGTGGAAAGAGGCTGAAGCCGGTGGGCAGTGGCCTTGCTACCGCTGTGACGAGTGCGTCCGAGACGGACAGTCAGTCACGAAAGAATATAGTGATCAGTATACTGACCCTGCAATCGGGCGATGTGGGGGTGTAGTTTATCCAGAAACACTAAGTACTGACATACTAATGGTACTCGCATATGAGAGAAGCCGTCGTAGCGATGGTGGTTACATATGTCTGATGCTGATCGGACCAACGAAGAGGAAGAGAGGTCCGTCATCCAGACTCTCACGACACGGGTTGACGAGATTGAAAATGCGCGCGAGCGAGGGATTGCGGCGCTCATCACCGCGGTGATACTTGCAGGACTCATAATCGGGAGTTCACCGGCCGCGGCGGTCTCCACGTCAGTGTCCGGTCCCGGACAAGTTGACTTAGCTGACGACACGAGTGATACTGTTGAGTTAACCTACGAGGTTGACATCGAGGAGGGAGAACGAGTCCCCGTCGAGGGCGTGCAGTTTGATATCGCAGAAGCAGGTGGAGACGATACCTCAACCGTCAGTGTTGATTTGGCGACCAACCAGGTAGTTGGTGGGGATGGTGACGATGCAGGTGCCATCAATACGAGCGCGCTTAATCCAACGCTAGTCGGTGTAACAACAAATTACCCGTCCGATGAAACGCGGGGGTACGGATACGGCTACGGGTACCAGACTGGAACAGAGTTTGGCTACGGCTATGATGCAGGACTCGGGTACGGGTACGGATATGACTCCACGGAGGTTGGGTTTGGCTACGGCTACGGATACAGTCAAAACGGATACGGCTACGGGGCTACCACGACCCCGACAGAGTTCAACGTGACCATAGCCGTTGATAAAGCTGCGTTTGCCACAGGTGCCGATGGGGGAGAAAAAGACTACGGCGTGACTGGCAGCGTCATCACTGAGGTGACGAGCGGATACAGCGTTGGTGATATCTCGCAGACAGTCACGAACTTCGATACCGCCGGAGAGGGGACAGGACATACCTTCTCGGTACTAGAATCGGAAGACCCAGAACCGCCTGAAGAAGACCCAGAACCGCCTGAAGAAGACCCAGAACCGCCTGAAGAAGACCCAGAAGAAAGTATATCGGCTCCGGTCAGCGGTAACCAGTCCACTGCTGAATTCGGGACAGGGACGGCGACTCAATCGGCAACTGTCAGCGACCTGCCGGCAGGTGTGAGTACGGTCACGTTCGAGAGCGTCGGAACGAGCAACCCATCCTCGGATACCTTGCCTGTGAGTGATGTTGGAGTGTATCTCAACATTACTCCAGATACCGATGTCAGTGGCCCGGTGACAGTGACGGTTACCGTGTCGAACGCGACCGTGAGCGGGATCGAAGACCCATCAATGTACCACGACCCAGGAAGTGGATGGGAAGAGTTGTCGACAACGACAACAGTCACCTCTAACGGTACACAGCTGACCGCAACAACAACGAACGGGCTGAGTCCGTTTGCGATTGCAGCGAGCACAGCCTCAACTACAGACCCTGGTAGCGGGACTCCGTCGACAGGCGGCGGTGGCGGTGGCGGTGGCGGTGGCAGCCTATCCACTGACTTCACCGTCTCCGAGTTGACTCCTGAAGAAGCAGAAGTCACGCAGGGAACGGAGATCACGGTTTCGGCGACGGTGAGCTCAACCAGCTATCTTGAGCAGCGTCAAGAGGTTGAACTCCGTATTGACGGTGAGACGGTTGCGACTCAAGAAGTGACGCTAAGTAGCCGTGACAGCACGACGGTTGCGTTCGAGAACGTTGACACGAGCGGGCTCGAGGGTGAGTATGAACACGGCATATTCACCGAGGCCGACAGCGAAACTGGAACGCTCACTGTCACGCCGGCGGCTGATGAAGAGGAGGCACCTGCAGACAGTGACTCCGCCGCAGATGATGAAGAAACCACAGCTGAGGAAGAAGCCACAGCTGAAGAGACAGCAGACGAGGACACTGCTGATGGTGAGACTGAAGACGGAACACCCGGATTCGGTATCATCGTGGGTATCCTCGCGCTTGTGAGCCTAGCCCTGCTCGCTCGCCGACGCATCGCGTAGTCGTCACCGCCATTTTCGCGCGGTGGTCACTCTGCGCAAGATTTGCGACAGCCTCTTTATTATAAACCGCGAAGCTACGCGACGGTTAACGGAATCTCAAAACTGGGTCTACGGCAAGCGTCTCAAGGCGGTCTGGAGCCGCGTTGCAATGTTAATATGGACCGACGACGTTTCTAAAGCCGACGGCCTACAGCTGGATCCGGGCGGAGTGTGTGAAGTACCTCGGGGGCAAGTGGTTCGAGACGCGAAGCGTCTCGTCATCACGGAAATCGGAGATTTCCGTACGACCCCGAAGCACTCGCCTTGCTTCTCTGTAGACGTCGAGCTCAACGTCTTATCTACGTAGCCAAGTCGTGCATCAAAATGGGCTCACGTAAGCACAAGCCGGTTGCCGCCAACCTCGCGCATCTGCTCACAGAAGGTGAGTTCTCGCCGCGTTTGGCACGAACAGCCCACGGTCGTCCTCGTAGTTCGGGTCTATGTACACCGCGAGAAGATATACGGCGTCACATTGGTGCTGACATGCTTCCGGCACTCAGGCGAGAGGCTGTCTTTTCAGCAGTTTTCGAGGCGGAGCCTCCGGCCTCAAGTCGTGCGGGACCGGAGGTCCCGCTGACCGTCCGAACGGACCTGCGGTCCGTGAGGAGAGAGCGAGGGGTTCCGACGCTCAGTCGGAAGCGCGACGCGAGTAGGCCGGAGAGGAAGCCGACATGAGCGTTCGCAACCACTATGTTACCCCATATCTTACTGTCGGCTAGTGCTGTGCGTCCACATGTGGCGCGCAGTACGGGCCGCAGTAGCCCGGCCCTGAATGGTGGGTTTGTCGACCCCAAAGGGCGTCCGGTAGGCGAGGCGCACAAGACGCCCCGTCGCGCCAACCGAGGGCGAAAACCACATCAAAGCCCCATCTGCTCACGGGCGCTACGCGCCCGTTCGCATGGTCCGTGGGACCGTCGGTCCCACGCCACCCTCAACGAGCGAGGCCACAAGGCCGAGCGAAGTAGGGTGGGGTCGGTTACTTCTGCGTAACGGCACCCCTTTTGTCTCTCCCATAGACACACCAGTATGGACCCGGTCTCCCACGGAGCGCTCGCGTACCTGCTGTACGTCGGGTGCGCATTCATATCGGGCCAGCGCCTGCCACTCGGGTGGGCGCTCGTACCGCTCGCGATCGGCAGCCAGCTGCCCGACCTGATCGACAAGCCGCTCGCGTACTGGGGCGTACTCGTCTACGGCCGGTCGCTCGCCCATTCGGTGTTCACGATGACCGTGATCTGTGCCAGCGTCTGGCGGCTCACCCGCCCGCCTCGCGCTGACCGTGCCGACCGCGCTGACCGTGCCGACCGCGCTGACCGTGCCGACCGCGATAACCGCACCGACCAGGCCGCACACGCTCACACGCGCGTACGGCGTATTGTGACGGCCATCCGCCACCCTCTCCCCGCAGCGCTCACGATTGGCTATCTCGCCCATCTGATCGGCGACTCGTGGGCGCTCATCGCTCGGGGTGACTGGCTGTCTGCGCGATTTCTGTTGTACCCAGTGTACCGAATTCCTGCGAGTCCGTCTGACGATATTGCGCCGTGGATCCGGCTACTCGAACTCTATCGAGAGCCGGCCGCGTCGATGCAGCTCGAGCTTGTCGCTGGAGCCGCCATCGTCTTTTTTGCGCTGCGAATTCGTGCGTACCGTCGTGGCCGGTGGCCACACCAGCAAGCCGGCTAGTGGTCCACACCAGTGCTCTCTTTACGCTCGCGTATTGCTCATGGTGATGTCCTCGCAGGCACGGCCTCCCGCCCTCGTCACCGTTCGTGGTGAGCCACCAGCCGGCCCACATGAGCACAAGCATAGACCACCCGGTCCAGAGGTGGATGGTGATCCCGTCGGGCCCGGCCCAGTGTGGTATCCCCGGCCGGGCAATCGGGTCGACGAACGGCCAGAGCAGATCCGGTGACAGCGACGGGTCGGGCCCGAGTAACGTCTGGTACGTGTCTGCCACGAGATGCGTGAGGTGGGCGAACGCGAAGGTAATCGCCAGTGGCAGACGATCAGTCCGTCAGCCGTATACCCCGACTGCGACGAGAAATGGCACCGCAATCGGCACCGAGTGCATGAACACCCGCCCTGTTGGGATGATCTCACACTGGAGCGTGAGTGGCTTGTCGATCAAATCGGGAAACTGACTCCCGAGTACCGCCGCACCCACGACCGACGGCGCGGGAAGCCGGCGGAACGCCACCCCGACGACGAGACACGTCGGCACCAGCGCGACGATTAGGTGTTCAATTGGGAGCATGGAGGGCTGTACGTACGCAGCCATTGAGTGTTCACTCTCAGCAGGCAAGCAGCTGGCTGTGACGCTTGACATCCTCCAACAGCTGAAGCCGTGGGCTCTTTCCTTAGTTCTCTGTAGGGCCTAGTGTGCGGCCAGCCGGATGACTGTCAGCGTCTCGCCCTACCAATGCGGAGACTCCTCTGAAACAATATGAATTTAAACAGTTCAGCGTAATATCAGTTACGGAGAATCAAGGAGAAAGCCTCGCGCTTTAGCGCGGTCGCAAATCGCAATAGTAATAGTCATAACTTTTGAATAGATAAGAAGCGATCTATCCACGACTCTGCGAAGCTTATCCGATCGGCGTAGTCGTGAAAGATTGAACAGATCAGTTCTCGATACGTTTCAAGATCTGACGCGTTAAGCGGCGAGAGATCGCGTTTTACGCTTTTCCAGATCTGTTCGATCGGAT
>JAQCMZ010000301.1 GCA_028274825.1 Haloferacaceae archaeon | reverse complement strand
TTGCCGCTGTGACGGCGCGTATCCACGCCGTGAACGGCGTGGGAGTGCGCCTGTTCCACCTATAACTGATAACCAGATCGTCCCTGATGGCCGTCTCATCTCGTCTCGTCGAGTGAACCCGTATCCCGAACAGCCCGTGGTGAAGTCCATTCCGGATACACACCACACGGTGAACTTCCATTATAGATTAGTGTGATGGGTTTTTCCACTGCCCGCCCAGTTTCATCGTCTGAATCCGTCGGCTCTTCTGGTCGACAGGCCTGACACGGCGGTGTCAGACCTCAGCGAGCACGTCGAACTGATGAGCCGAGTAAAACAATTCGGCGTCGTTCACCTCCGCGTGGCGTCGCTCACCCCACCTGTCGATTTCGGCAGGATCGATGGCTGCCGGCTGATGGTTTCTGACAGCCCCGGTGACGATATCGACGATATGATGGAGGAAATACTCCTCATCACCGGGGTAGCCGTTCTGGGTTGGAGAAATGACCCAGTCGGATCCGCCAGCCGAGAGGACCGTCCCCCCCTGCGACGGAATTGCATCGAACAACTGACGGCCAGTGGTGCTTCCTCCTGGACGGTCCGGTTCGTCCATCGTCGCGTGAAACGCGCTCATCATCCGACTGTCGAGATCCGAGCCGTGACCGGGTTGGAAGATGGTCTCGCCGTCAAACGTGATCGGGAAATACACCAGTGCACCCGGCCCTGTCCCGAACAATCGTGGTAACGCCTGCTCGAGTTCGACCACATCGAGGAACGCACACCCGACGATGAGGTCAGGATCCCAGGTCTCGTCATCGAGAATCTCGAACACGTCTCCCTGTCGGAGTACAGCCTGCAGATTTCGGTCACCTTCCTGAATCCCGACTGGATTCCCCGTCGTTCCGTCACCGTCACTGACCCACCCGTGCTCGCCAGCCCAATCGTGGATCCGTTCTCGCCCGGTCGCAACAGTGCGATCACGTGTGTCGATTCCCGTATACCGGACCTCTCCGGGAATAACTTCCCAGTCGATCAGTCGACGAAACATCGCCCCTGTCCCGGCTCCGACGTCTAACACCCGGAGCGATCTCTCGGATGCTACAGACGCTAATTCCGACCGAAGCCGGTCGATCGTCGGTCGATGAAGTGCCCGATCGTCGACTGTTCGCTTTGCCTCCAAGTACCGTTGAAAAGAGTACTCGTCTGGTTCCGTCATAACGAGACGCTCACGTGATCTGGTTTCTCACACCAAAATCGACGAACCATGTCGACAGCGTCTCTCATACTTCCGTATCCGCATCAGAGTCAGTATCCTCTGTCGGTGGAAGCGGGTCTTGATCGAGATGCTGGCCGAACAGTCCAGGGTATTTTAACACAGTGATATCCCCCTGGACGCGGGCCTGACAGGATAATCGGATGTCGTGGCTGGGATGATGCGGTGGCATCCCAAGTCGGACCGACTCTTTCCGGCCCTTTTCACTAATCTCTCCCGTTACCTGAACCGCGCACGTGCCACATGTACCGTTTCCGTGACAGTTAGCGTACTTTGCTTTCCCGTTGTGTGGAGAATTCTCTGCCCCTTTGAGCACGTCGCGCAGTACTGCATTTTCCTCACACTCGATTTTCTCTCCGCGAAATTCTACTGTCGGCATATATATCTCTTGGTCGACAGCGGTAAATGTGTATTCCATCCGATGCAACGAACCGAACGGCGCTACCGGACCTGCGAGACAGCCAGAATACACACTAACTCGGTGAGAGCCGTGAGAGCGCTCGGTGTCTACAGGCGGAACAGGCCGAGTCTTTCGGTGTCGTTCGGAAATCTGTGATTTCGGTGATGACGAGAATCGACGGGTCTCGACGAGTCTCGAACCACGTGACACTGAGGCAGTTCACTGAGAGAACACGAACGAGCGCGCCAGTACAGACGAGTCGAATCGCAGTCTGAGGCGTCTGATGTCGTCAGCTACTCAGCTCCGCCCGGTTCAGCGTCGTTAAGTACTGACGAGAGGGAATGATGATATGGGAATTTCGCGCAGAAATCTGTTAGCGGCATCCGGGACGGCATTTGTTGCCGGAGTAGCTGGGTGTTCGGGCGCCCGCGATCACGACTGCGATATCGAAGACCCAGGGGTACAGACGGAAGCTCCTCGAGCCATCATTGGTGATCCGGCTTCAGATATCGTCATCCGAGTGTACGAGGATTTCGGCTGTCCTGCATGTCGTGTATTTTATTTAGAAACTTTCCCCCCGATCCGTCAGAACTACGTTGACGAGGGGATCGTCCGCTGGGAGCACTGGGATTGGCCAATCCCAGCCAGTGAGTGGTCTGAGGAGATGGCCAGTGCCGGTCGAGGAATCGTCGATAGACACGGGTCCGTAGCGTTTTTCTCGTTTGCAAAGGCGGTCTATGAAACCCAAAATGACCACTCGTACGAGCTTATCGGCGACATGGCCGAGGAAGTCGGCGCAGACCGGTGTCGAAGTATCGCTGATGCGGAGTTTGAAACCTACGAACCGGTGATTAACGCAGATCGCGAGGCTGGCGTGGACCGAGGAATCGGCGGGACTCCAACAGTCACAATCAATACGGAACCAATCTCCCCGGACCAGATCCCCACTACCGGCGCTATCTCACAGGCGATCGAAAATCAGACAGACTGACCAGCCGACTCGCACATCTGGGTTGCTCTCTCAGTGAACAGGTAGCAGCTTTGACATCCTCCTCTGCGTGACCGCGGCCGAATCCCACGGCACCGCTGGGTTGAGAGTGGCAGGGTTGCAGACTCCCAAGCCAACACACCGGTGGAATCGGTGAGTGACCGGTCACTGGGCAGTCTCCTGGGAGTGGCCACCCCGGGACTCCTCTCTTTTGTCGTGTTCGGACACCCAGTGTTGTGTTGGCCACAGGGAGTCTAACAGACTTCGACGGACTCGGAGTGACTTTCTCTGCGAGTATTTGCCCGGTGGTTGGTATGTGATTCCCACATCGGGCCACACTCTGTTTCCAGTGTGGGCGGAC
>JAQCMZ010000296.1 GCA_028274825.1 Haloferacaceae archaeon | reverse complement strand
CGGTAACGGCCTCTCTCGGAGAGTGCTGGTGAGTGTTTCACCGACACAGTCAGGCTGTCTTGTCGTCTGTATCGGGGTCGTCTGCGTCAGCGTCGCCCGCGTGGGCGTCACCTGCAGCGGTATCGTTCGTGTCGGTGTCGCCTGCGTCGGTGTCGTCTGGATCGGCGGTAGTTTCATCCGCTTGTTCAGCCTCGCTTCCGGACATCATCTGTCGAGTCAATTCGCGTGCCTCGTCGAGAACGGCCTGTGTTTCGGCATCGAGACTGGCTCCGTCAGTGGTCCGGTCACCGCCCGCAGTCGGCGGGTCGGCACCCCGGAACGGGCGATCGGCGGTGCCGTGGTCATCGTCGCGGGCGGGACTGTGAGACTGTGGCTCTGAGTGAGTCCGGGAGCGAGAGTGATTGTGGTCGTCTGTCGTATCCTCAAACACCTGATTATACTCAGCCTCGTCGACATCTTCGGTGACCTCCTGCCCGAGTTCTGCCGGCTCTGCGGTTTCCCAGCCGGAAGCGTGTGTATCGAGCCACGACTCGTGATCGTCACCGTGGAGCATGGCAGTGAATGCGAGATGATGTGCGAGATGTTCTGCATCCTGTTGTGGTATCTCACACACTGGACACGCATATCCCATACTCATTGTAGACGGCGGAAGTTGAAAAACAGCTACATCTGGAGGACGGTGACAACGTGGGGAGGTCAACAGCGCCGGAGTCAGGCCCTGTGGTAGATAGCTCTAATTGGGGTGAATCGACGACCATCTTCAACGGGAGAGGTCAACCAGGTCTGGGGACGTTGTGCGGACCGATCGGGGTTTAGGTGCGGTCGACACGATTATTGCACCGACCCCGTAGTGGTCCACTCGAGCCGAGATCGTAAGTCTGCAGTGGCTGTCTCGTCGAATCGCATCGGTCGTCGCCACCAGGGACCCTTTCCAGAATCGCTCGAGAGTTCCGTCACGATTTCGTTGGCGTCACTTCCGCTTTCCAGGGTGGACAGTGAGAGCACGCGGTCGAACAGTCCCGATTCCGGCTGCGAGCCACGAACCAGCACTCGAGCGTCGAAGCTCTCACGCTGCATGTGCGCGTTCGAGTCGAACTGCTCTGGGACGGCAGCTCTGTCGGCAGGTTCGATCACCTCCGCGACACGCTGTTCGCCAATCAGATACGTACCCCACCCTGGCGCGATGTCAGCGTCGGCGGACCCGGTGGTGAGGTCCGTATCGGCTGTCTGGGTGCCAGCTTCGTCACGGTCGGCGACCGGCCCTCGCCAGTTGGCCGGGCGTAACGAGAGCGTCGCGTAGAAGTAGAGTGAATCACCCGGCCCAAGCTCTGCGATCGGTCCCGCTTTCACACCGTACGGGTCGCCGTACGTGGTAGCGGTCGCGCCGTGTACTCCGGCAAATTCCGGATCGCTGTGGACAGGCGTGGCAGCCAGGTCTTCCGGGATAGCGAAAGACAGTTCCAAGTCATCGTACGTGGGGACCCCCTGGCTGTCCGGTGCTTCATCAACAGAGAGTACCGGTTCCGGCTCCGGGATAGGTACGAATTCGAACGACCCGTCAGGGTACACCGGTCCCCGGAATCCTGGCTCGTTCGTGTTGGCTGCGATATTAATCGCGACAGAACGTGGCATACGAGACTCTCTGAGAGTCAGTCATATTTTCAGCGGGCGACCCACGCTCTCCCGGCGGAGAGTCGTGAGCGCGCTCCCGTGTTCGGAACTGTCCCACCGTAGCGTCACTGGGCATCTGAGGGGGAAAGATTACGGCCGAACTCATCGAATCTGTCTATGTCACTGTCGAGATCGAATTCGATGCGGCGATCTTCTTTGTTATCCTCGAGTCGGCCATCGGCGGCCGATTCGGCGGTCGATTTCCAACCTGGCTTGACCTTCACACTCTTTGCCGGCATACCGACAACGACGTGATGGGCTGGGACATCTCCTTGCACGATTGCCCGGGCGCCGACGATAGAGTTACGCCCGATCCGGCAGCCAGACCGAATCATCGATTCGTACGTGACTCGGGAGTCATCTTCGATTACCGTGTGATAGTTTCGGACGACAGTCTGATCGACGATATCATGATCGTGTGAGTACACGTGAGCGCCGTCACTGATCGACACCCGGTTACCGATACTGAGCCGTCCTCGATCGTCGAGGTGGACGTCATCGTGAACGACCACGTTATCTCCCATCTCGATGTTATGCCCGTACGTCATCGTGATACCCTTGAACAATCGGAGATTGTCACCGGCCTCTGCAAAGAGATGTTTCGCCAGCATCTCTCGGAATTGGAGAGCAAACGCCACATTGTCGGCCATTGGCGTCGCGTCGAACTGCCGCCAGAGCCACTGGAGGTGTTTCGAGTGCTGGAACTGTGCGTCTTGTGTCTCGACTTCCGCATAATACTCCGACTCGAGAGTGGCGTTACATGGGTCATACCCCTGGAGGCGAACCCGCTCTGCGGGTGTGACATCTCCGCCAGTCTGCCAGCGCTCCCACGCGTCGCGGTCTCCGTGCAGGTCGGCCAGAACCTCTCGGACCACCTCGCAGGTATCTTCTGCTGAAGAGAGCCGGTCGTCAACCTCGTCGATAAAGTCGCGAACGCCCACTTCTGCATCTTCCGGCAGTGACACGTGTTGCTTTGTCATAACTACAAGATTTGTCTGCCAATTCAAAGGGATTCGGGTGTTTGTTTACACCTCACAGAACCGCGCCTAGCCGCGTGACGTGAGCGGTCAGACCACCCGTCGATGTGCGGGTTTCTGATAGACCGGGCACGCTTCGTCTCGTATTTATACGAGTAGCCCATGTCAAGAGATATGCAATATCGCGAACTCGGCGATTCCGGAGTCAGCGTCTCTGAAATCGGCTTTGGCGCCTGGGTGGTTGGGACAGATTGGTGGGGTGACCGCTCCCAGGAGGACGCTGTCAAGATGGTTCAAAATGCGCTCAATCACGGGATCACGTATTTTGACACGGGAGACGTGTATGGTCACGGCGACAGCGAGGAGATTGTCGGGGAAGCGCTGCGAGAACACCGCAGCGAGGTAACTATTGGAACGAAAATCGGATACGACTTCTACAATAACCCACAGGCGGGACACGGCGAACTCCCAAAAGAACTCGACGAAGAGTATCTCCGAGAGGCGTTCGACCGGTCACTGGAACGACTCGGTGTCAACCACGTCGACTTTCTTCAGTTGCACAACGCAAACGTCGACGAGGTGACCCCAGAAGTGCTAGACACACTCCGTTCGTTCCGTGAGGAGGGACGTGTCGGCGCACTCGGGTGGGCACTTGGCCCATCGATCGGCTGGCTCGCTGAAGGCGAGGCAGCAGCCGAGTACGAACTGTTCGACGCGGTGCAGACGGTGTTCAATCTTTTCGAACAGACGCCAGGCCAGCACTTCGTCGACGCGGTTCGTGCGGCCGACTCAGAGACATCTGTTTTGGCACGGGTGCCTCACTCATCAGGGCTGCTCAACGAACAGGTGACACCGGACACAGAACTCGAGGTAGGCGACCACCGTTCTCACCGGCCCACAGAGTGGTACGAGACCGGATGGGAGAAAGTCGAGTCCCTCCGGTTCCTCGAGCGGGATGGCGTGCGGAGTATGGGACAAGCAGCAATCGCCTGGCTGTTGTATCACGACGAAGTCGCGTCTGTCACTCCCACTTTCCGGGACGGAGCGGATATTGGCGAGTGGACCGGCGCGTCGGGAGTACCCGCACTCTCTGACGACGAGTACGATCGTGTCCAGCGTCTCCACAAGAACGACTTCGGAATCGACCGCTTCGATGGGATGGACACACTCCGGTCATCGGTCGGCGGCGACGATATCGAGTCAGCGGGGTTCGACCTCAAAGCGGCGACGTACTGACCCGGCAATCGACACGCACGTTTTCGTCGCGTTCAATACATGAAACCGTGAGAGGAAATGACACGTCTCGGTATCCGAGCGATAATGCGTCTGCTTTCGGATGGAAATCACCAGCAGAGAACAGATTCATCAGTATCAGAACCACATTCACCGCGCTTTGAATCGGCGGTGTTGAGCCACTCATCAGAGTCTGCAAATTCTCTCCAAACACAATCACGCTCTTTTCAGCCGTCGGGATCACGGTCAGACGTTCCGTGCTGTTGTCAACAACTCGGGGTCAAGCCCCGTGGTACCCGTCTTGAATCGCCTGTCAACTCCTGACGGGTGGACGCATCTCCTGGGCGTGCGAGTGGGCGTGACAGAAGACCAATCTGATGTGTTGAGTCACCGCCGGGTGAACTGAGACGGCTGCCACCCCTCGCATCGGGAGACGGCCAGCAGTCTCCCCACCAGGCCGATACAGGCTGCCTGACTGGATTTCGGTTGTAGGATTCGTGCTGTGATGGCCAGGACGCGCTTTCTCCCGCGCTCACGCTGTGGGTGTCCGCGCTGTTGCCGCTGTGAATCCGCACAGCGGAACCAGGTGAGAATCGAGAGACGCACCGAAACGGCCAAACTTGGCGCTCACTGACTGTGAATTGCTAATGTTGTTCCCGACTCACATACTCGTCGGGTATATATTCGGTGAAGTTACAGAGCAACCGTCGGTGTGGGTGATTCTGGGGACAGGACTTCCTGACGTGATTGACAAACCGCTGGCAATCGCGGGGGTGACTGAGTTATTCCACACGGCCGGGCATTCGGCTCTGGCGCTGGTGGCACTCGCAGTGGCGGTCAAAATCGACCCCCGAGGAGTCGCTCTGTGGATCGGGTGGGCGTCACACATCAGTATGGACGCCACCCAGATGATTCTCAACGGCCGGCCGACAGACACGCAATTCCTCTTGTGGCCGGTCGTCAAACACGTCCCAGTCATCAATCTCCCACCAGTCGAGTTCTTTCTCCGGTATCTCGGCACAGAAGCCTTCTACTTCGAGATTGGGCTCTGGATGCTCGCAGTTGTCATCGTTTCTCGAGACCCGAAGATCCCGTTCGGCCGCCTGACTCGGAGTGGAGACTCAGAGGCGACCGTCAGCGATACCTGAGATATCGATAAGCGGCGCACACAGGTGAGATCGGGTCGACCCGGGGGCTCTTCACAGAACCCGAGTGGGACACCCCGGACCCACGACTGTGGACACTGCACCACTGAGCCTGGATATGAACCCACACTGGCGAGTCTCATGACAATCATTTTGACGGGCTGTCCACAACGGCACGGACACAAGAAGCCTCAGCCTCGGCCTCAACCGCCCCGATTCACCGGGCGGGCAGTGAGACTCACGCGAGGAAGACGTGTCTGGGGCGGTCGGTAAGGACATCTCGGCCCCATTCGACCACATCGGAAAACTCATCAGATCCGAAGAAAGCCATTGCATTCTCTCGAGACTGCCACTGTGAGGCGATGAACGTGTCATTCTCATCTTCGCGATTAATCATCAGATCAGTCATCATGTGGCCGTCCATGTCCTCGAGTATCTCGCCGACATCATCGAACGTGTTCATGAAGTCGTCGTGATAGTCGGGTTTGATGCTGTAGAACATCCCCATCGTTCCAAAGCCAGACTCTTCGCCGGCTCGTTCGACAGTCCCGGGGAGTTCTGAAAGGAACCCAGCGGCCGTCTCCGCGGCATCACTCGTGTCCCAAATTGAGACGACAGCCGCTCTATCGCGGGAACGAGCCTCGTAGACAGCCGTCTTGAGGTGAGTCCCATAGTGATCGAAGTTTGAACGGAGTCCGTCAACCTCATCGAACAGCCCCTGACGCTCTGCCTCAGAATAGAGGACGGTCGCGTAGACATCCTCACCGTGTGGTTGGCCAGCATAGATATCCAGCTCAGCGAGATCACCGCGGATCGACCCCGCACCAGCAGGGTCCGACTCGGCGTCTGCACCGTGAACCTCACTTTTCGCCCGTACTGGATCACTATCCCGGGCAGTGTCGGCCTGGCCCGGAGTCGTCCCACCGTGTGCACTGTCACCGTGCGCATCAGAGGTGGTGTGTGTTTGGTCTGCGGTGTGGGGATCGTCGTGTTCTGCGCTCGGAACAGCCTCACCCTCGAGATACGCGCCGAGATCTGTCGGGGGGAATCGACGGCCGATATAGAAATCCCCGAACTCGCCGTACCGAGAGGACGCCTCGTCGAATCGCATCTCGTAGACAATATCCTTGATCCGGGTGGGGTCAGCGCCAAACAGCGTAACACCCCACTCGTGATCGTCGAACCCGACCGAAGAGGCGATCACCTGTTTGATCTCGCCAGCGTATTCTTTCCCTATCTCACCGTGGGCGGACAACAGGTCGGACCGCTGCTCGTACGAGAGGTCATACCAGTTGTACTCGGGATCGCGACGGCGATCCATCGGGTAAAAACAGGCGTACTCTGCGTCGGGAATCTCAGGGTAGAGTTTCCCCTCGATATAGTTAGCAATACCAGCGTCCGGCTCTCCGTCCGCTGTAAAGTACTCATCAGACACATAATCGGAGACTTCCGTCACTGAAACGTAGGAACTGGCGCGAATAGTAAACCCTCCGAACGTGGTGGTTTCGAGACGGCGCTCAAGTGCAGAGACAGCGTCTAGAGTCGGCCGAAAGTGAAGCACGAGCAGGTCACCCTTGTGGCCGAGCACTGAGAAGACAGCCGACTCTCCAGCGTCGGCGTCTTCGACTGCCTCAGCCCGCTGGAGGAGTGCAGTCCCTTCTTCGACAGCCCGATCACGTTCGTGTTGCGGGGCTGCCCGCCACCTATCCCAGTCGATTGTTCGGAAATCGTGCAACACATACCAGCCCTCGTCTGTCTCTGGCGCTGTGACCATATCCCGGATTACGTCTCAGGACTGTAAGCCATTGCGAGTCGTCTTCGTGCGGCCGATAGTGGCCGAGGAATAGACTTTGCCAGCGTCGATTCCCCCACCAGCGCGGGAATCCCGAACTCTCGAGGCTGTCTCGTCTCGCTGCACAGAGCCAGAGTAGCGAAACCGCAGTTGGCGCTGAGACACTCCTGATAGAAACTCTCTCTACACTCCACGGGCCAACCGGGCTGAGTGTCTCGGTGCCAGTCGGGGGGTGTTCTCTCGTGCTGACACATTCTGGTCTCTCCAACACCGTGACTCCACAGCAGTTCACAGGACCTGGGGGCCGAACAGCACGACGAGCAGACTCACGAGCATCACCAGACCGACGCTCGTGGTGACGGCTCGCGTGAGCGTGGATTTGCTATCGATCGGTAGTCGTGAGACGACCGCTTCGGTTGTGGTCCGAAGAATCCGGCCGCCGTCGAGTGGAAACGCCGGAATACAATTGAAGATGGCGAGATTGATGTTCACCCAGCCGGTCCAGAACAGGACGTTCGCGAGGATGAATACCGCTGGGTCGCCGAGTCCGAGTCCCAATCCTAGATCAGCCACCTGGTAGAACCCGGTGTTCGTGTCGACAAATCCGGCGAAATTGAAATTTGAGGAGGGATCAACGACCGAGATGAACGGGAGCAACAACAGCAAGAACACCCCGCTGATGGCCGAAGTGCCAACATCACCCGAGAGGATCGAGAGGAACGACTCTGCCGGATATGTCACGACACCGAGACTGTTGATAGCGAGACCGCTCACCCCCTGAGCAATCTGCACACCGAGAAACGCACCCGACCCGTCTTCCTGTTCGTCGAGAGGAACCTGATACACCGTCGGCTCTGGCCCTGTCTCTCCTTCTGTGACGGCTTCGGCGTCATAAGCGACAATTGATACCTCCTCACCGGGCGCGGCCTCGTCGAGGGCAGTTCTCACGTCTTGATTATCGACAACACGGGTTCCCGCAATCTCGGTGATGACGACCTGCTCTCCGGCAGGGCCGTCAGCAGCCGCAAACGGGCCGTCAGCGCTGACAGCAACCAACGCTCCGATTGGACCGCGGGCTGTCTCTCCAGAGTCGGTTTCGATTGTCACTACGCCAGCTTCGGCGACGCTCTCAGCGAACCCCGCCTCAGTGTAAACGGGCGTTCCGTCGACGGCAGTGATTGTCGTTTCCCCGCCGACGACATTAGCGAACGGTGAATCTGGAGAAACTGCGGTGACCTGGAGCGCTCGCTCGAGTTGTTTCACACTCCCGTCGCCAAGTGTCAGTGACACCTGACGATCCTCGTACTCAGCGAGGGTCTCTGTCAGCGCGTCGCTACTCGTCACCTCCTGATCATCGAGTTCAACGATTCGATCTCCAGGTTCGAGGACACCGTCACCACTGGGTCCAGACACTGTATTTCCGACAGGCGCTCCCGGAGCGACAGAGACTGCACCTGCCACTGGTCCGAATAGCAGGAGAAACGTGACGGCTGTGACGGCGATATTCGCGGTGACACCCGCAGCATACATCCGGGTTTTCGACCCGCGATTTGCTTCAGCGGCTGATTTTTCGTCCGGTTCGACAAACGCACCCATCGGGAGCAACGTGAGCAACACCACACCCATCGAATCAATCTCGATGTCTTCGACCCGACACAGCAACCCGTGTGCCCCCTCGTGAACGACCAACCCAACCAGGAGTCCAAAGACGATTTCGGCCGCGACGGTCAGCGGAAGAAAGTCGTTCACCCCTGGGATCACCAACACGTTTTGTGGCGTGTTGACCCCGGTCGGTTCCGGTGGGTTGGCGACCACCGCGACCGCCTGTAAAAGGAACGTGGCAAACGCACCGATCATGATCACCAATGTCCCTCCGACACCGAGATTGGCCATACTCCGCCAGATGCGCTTCGGTGCTGAAAGCCGGTCGAGAAATTCTCGCCCGCGTTTCGTGTGAATTGTCGTCGTTGGGCCCGTGATATTAATCGAATCCGGGATTAGCCCGCGGGATTGTAGCCACACGGCCGTGCCTGTGTAGACGAGTGCACCGACTACAACCCACAGCAGGGTATTCATCATCTGCAGTTGGACCGCCACTCGGGAAAGGGGTTCGGTTCCGCGCGCGACCCCACCCTCTCAACTCACGTCATAGTGGTCCGTTCTGTCCGTGAGGAAGCAGTCGACTCTCTCAGGTGCCGGTGAGAGTGACCCTGACCGGTGATACACGACCGATCGCTCACAGAACTGAATCGCCAGGGAGACTCGGCCAATCTCCGTCTGATATCCACTCAGCCAGTCGCAACCGGGTCGATGTCGAAATCAGATAAATTGAGCGACATGAGACGTATTTGTGAGTCAATCTCGAGCGCGATATCGGCGGTATCTGGGCTGTGATTTGATAGATCGGGATCAAACCTAAAAGGACAAGTACTCGCCATTGTATGACCCAGCATGGCAGTCGACGTGATCACACGGTTCGTATTCGACATCGGAAGGGCGCTAAGAATCTTTACCGAGGAGATTGCACTCGGAGTCGACCCGCTAACTACAATCTCGTTCCTCTTTGGGTCGGCGTTTGTCGGTGTGTCGTTGCTGGTGTTCGGCTATGTCGCTCTCGGAGCGGCGCTCAACGAGGTTGGAATCGAACTCCCGCAGCCGTTCTGACAGGTGGGTGGACGAGAGCGTGTTTGTGTCATCGTGTCTGACTGCAGTCCCGGTATTCGGACTCTTCGGTGTAGCGACTCGGGTGAAAACCGCCCGGAGTTTTCGCTCGGAATTGGTCTGAACTGATCGATCAAGATCCGGTCGACTCAGATTTCGGTGGGAGAGTCAGTCAGCACCGCTCTTAGATTGCGTCGTCAGCCGCTTTCGCGGCCAACTCCACCGCGTCCTGGAGATCCGGCCCGAGCGGCGATCCAGCCACCAGCCCGTCAGCGTATTCGAGTGTAGCAGCAATTCGGTCAGAGACTATCTCCGGGGTTCCTGCCATACAGAATGCGTCGACCATCTCGGGGGAGACCGCCTCGAAGGCAGCACTGAATTCACCGGCACTGATGTTGTCACCGATTGTCGTCGCTCGTTCGCGGTCGATATCGTGCCGGTCCAGAACAGGCGGGGCTGCACCAGCGGTGATGTACGCGACCGGAGGACGCGCTGCGTCTCGGGCTGTCTCGACTGTATCCGCAATACTGACGCTCGCGTACGCCAGCAGTTCGAAATCGCCGCGTTCGTCCGGCCGGTCTGAAAGTCCCTCTTCGACGCGGTCACGGGCCCACGAGAGATCGGCCGGGTGAGAGCCGTTGTACAACAGACCGTCAGCGTGTTTGGCCGACATCCGACACATATGTGGGCCCTCTCCGCCGACGTGAACTGGGATCTCCGCGCCTTGTGGCGGCTCGAAATTGAGGCCAGCGTCATTAGCTGTGAACGTACTGTCTTGATCGACACGGTCACCAGCCCAGAGTCGTTGGGCAGTTTTGAACGTCTCGAGAACGGGTCTGAGACCTCGATCCTCGGACGCACCGAGATTCCGGAGTGTCGAGGGGTCACCGGGGCCGATTCCGAACACCGCGCGCCCGTCAGAGGCTTCATCGATAGTCGCGACTTTTGCTGCCAGTGCTGCGGGATGGGTGTCGTGTGGATTCGCCACACCAGGCCCGATTGCCGCAGTCTCCGTGGCGGCTGCGAGTCGGGCGAGAAACGCAAACGGGTCACGGTTGTTGTAGTGACACGAGGCGTAGATGATATCGTAGCCAGCCTGCTCGGCGCGCTGTCCACTCTCTAAGAGTTCCTCAATCGGGTGTTCTGGCGTCAGTTCGATTCCGATCGTCGGATCATCTGCCGTTGACGTCTCTGTCATTGTCCACCGTTAAATTGCCAACCCCGAAGTGCCTGACGAACGAAGTCGCCGCCAACCTCGCGGAAGTGATTGTCTGAGCCATCGAGATCGCCGAACTCCCAGTCACGCACGACAACAACTGGTGTTCCGCCAGCGCCCTCGCCGGCGACGAGATTCGCCGCCGCAGCCAGCTCGTCGATAACGTTCTGGACAGTCACACCCATCTCACGGCCGTCACGGTCGGCTTCTCCACGCCAATCGCGACTCGCAGGGATCCCTGCCCATCCGATAGCGACACCACGCTGCCCATGTCGGAACGGTCGTCCACAGGTGTCTGTGACGATCACGTGCTCGGCGGGGAGTTCCGCTCGGATCCGCTCTGCACTCTCCGAGGGACGTTCCGGTAACAGCAGGATATCGTGCCCGGGGACATTAGATCGGTCGATACCCGCGTTGACTCCGACGTGGCCAAATCGAGTCTCTGTCAACAAAAACGGCGCCTCCATCAGCAGGTCAACACTCTCCTCAAGAACCGCCTGTGCGAATCGTGGGTCTTTCTCCTCACCAGAGATGTCTTCGAGACGGCCGGCGATTTCGCGTGCTCTCGGACCGGCTGAGAAATCTTCAAGATTGGCCAACTGATCTTCAGCCTTTGAGACGACGGTACTGGCCACGCAGACGACATCGTCGTCTCTGAGTTCAACGTGGTCTCGGATCTCCGCCGCGAGATCATCGCCCGGCCGGATCTCTGGGATATCCAGTACGGGAAACAACTCCATACAGACTATCGAAGCCGCGCTGACAAAACATCGCCGATAGTGGTGGGTGACGCCGGTGTCGTCAGCGTGCTCCACCATACCCGTAACAACCCGAAATCACCAGGGTGTGCTGTCGGATTGACATCCTCCTCCGCGTTCACGCGGCCGAATCCCACCGCACCGCTGGGTTGGGAGTGGCAGGGTTGCAGACTCCCAAGCCAACACACCGTTGGGATCGGTGAGTGACCGGTCGATGGGCAGTCTCTTGGGAGTGGCTACCCCGGGACTCTTCTCCTGTGTCGTGTTCGGACACCCAGTGTTGTGTTGGCCACAGGGAGTCCAACAGACTTCGACGGACTCGGAGTGACTTTCTCTGCGAGTATTTGCCCGATGGTTGGTGTGTGATTCCCACATCGGGCCACACTCTGTTTCCAGTCTGGGCGGAC
>JAQCMZ010000292.1 GCA_028274825.1 Haloferacaceae archaeon | reverse complement strand
TCCTCCGCGTTCACGCGGCCGAATCCCACGGCACCGCTGGGTTGGGAGTGGCAGGGTTGCAGACTCCCAAGCCAACACACCGTTGGAATCGGTGAGTGACCGGTCGATGGGCAGTCTCTTGGGAGTGGCCACCCCGGGACTCCTCTCCGTTGTCGTGTTCGGACACCCAGTGTTGTGTTGGCCACAGGGAGTCCAACAGACTGCGACGGACTCGGAGTGACTTTCTCTGCGAGTATTTTTCCGATGGTTGGTGTGTGATTCCCACATCGGGCCACACTCTGTTTCCAGTCTGGGCGGATACTCGAACCGCCAGCTGTCGGGCACTCGGCTACACTGTGGTCGTCCCCAGTGCGCCGACGCTTGCAGAGACGGTGTTTTGGAGCAACAACCGTCGGGAATTGCCGCTGTGACGGCGTGTATCCACGCCGTGAACGACGTGGGAGTGCGCCTGTTCCAGCTATAACTCTTCGAAGGCGGTCTCTGCTCCAGTCAGTATTTTTCAGTTGGGAAGATACTCTCGGTTGTGCTGTTCATCGGTGAGAGTGTCTGCAGTTTCTGTTGGCTCGTATTTTCACGGTTCGGCAGCGTTCGCAGACGTTCACCTCCCGCCGGCAGAACCACGGTGGGGCAAACTCCACACGATTCTCGAGAGTTGTGTCTCTCTTGGAGAGTTGATCACTCTCGCTGCGCATACCAGTCTGCAAACTCCGAGAGCGCGCGTCCCCGGTGTGACAGTGAATTCTTCTGTATCATGGACATCTCGGCGTACGTTTCTCCATCATGCTGGAAAATCGGATCGTATCCGAAGCCTCCGTCTCCTCGGGGAGCGACAATCGTCCCCGGAACCTCACCCGCAAACAACTTCACCGGGAGTCTCTCCGTCGGTCCGCACTCTGAGTTCGGGTTGGACACGTTACTCTTGTCGCGATTATCTTCGGGGGTCTCGTCCGATGATGTCTCGACTGAATCCCCATCACAGTACGCAAGAACACACCTGAACGACGCGTCTCGTGACTCGAGATTCTCGGCAATCTCCCACACTCGCTCGACGCCGAGAGTATCCTCTACATATGAAGAATACGGGCCCGGAAACCCGGCGAGTCCGTCGATGAACAAGCCGGCGTCGTCAACAATTACTGGTCCGTTCGTCTGCCGATACGCCTCCCGAGCGCCGTGTGCGGCGATTGGCCCGAGATTTGGCTTCTGGATCTCTTCGTAGTCGTAATCCAGTTGCTCGATCGTCTCTGCTCCGAGATACTCCCGTGCCTCGCGGATTTTCCCCTCATTCGTCGTCACGTATCTCAGCATGTATTCTCCTCCAGTGGCCCGACAGTTAGCCGCATCGGAGTGGCTGTCGACCGAGCTGATTCCCTGCGACTCGGGGCTCACAGCCCTCGAACTCGGATTGTCCAAAAGTCGCGAAACGCGCGGTCGAGCGCCGCCTCTGGGTCGCCGCTGGCGTCTGCCACGTCTGTAGTGTCAGCCAAATCCCGGAGTTCCGAGAGGACGGTCCGTTCACCCACCAGAATGACTCGGTTGACGTCAGTGACGGACTGGATTGCCTGGCGTGCCTGCTCAAGATGGTCAGCGATCTGTCCGTCTCGACGACGCTCAAAGCGATCCTGTGAGAATCCGCCTTTCGAATGTTGAGACATAATGTTGCTCTCGAAGGCGGTGATGGACACCTGTTCGTCACCCTCGTACACCCCGAGGGCGAACGTATCGGATCTCACGAGAGCGAACACGAACCGATTGGTCGGGCGGAACCACGACTGCTGAAGCCGGAAACTGTCGGCCCATCTGTCGAACGGCTCTGGCATAATCGGCAGATCAATCGCAGTTGCGACGAGGCCGGTCTCGTCGGTGACGACTAGCGCCGGGGCAGCCCGACGGACGAGTGCGGTTCGGTCTCCTAACTGATCACTCACTGACCTTGGGATCGAGTCCGAGTCAGAGACGGCGGCCGTGAGCGCCCCTTCCGGATCCGTGGTGATACTGTCTACCCGCCGGTGAAACTCTGCTGACTGCTCGAGAGTCAGTTCCGTGACCGTCCGAAACTCCGGAGCCGTTTCCTGTCCGGCAGTCTCGCGCTCGATTCGGTCTTCCAACTGTTCGATCCGGTCTTCGAGACGATTGACCTGCTCTTCTGCCCGCTGTTTGTCGGCGACAGCGTCAGCACGCCGCCGTTCTTCAGCCTCAACCCGGCGCTGGAGGTGGTGGGTTTCCTCCGAGAGTTCCTCGATCCGCTCTTTGAGCTCGGCGCGGCCGAGCAGCTTATCGAGCATACTGTGTTCGGGAGACGACCGGTCTTGAAACCAGTGACACAGCGAGCGTGGCCACTCAGTGTTTCAGACGCGGGAGTGATATCCCCGAGGGTGACTCGTACGCCGGTCGGTCCGAGTTTGCAGGTCCTGAGATTAGTTAAGCGCCTGGATCAGCTCATACTTGGAGGCTCCCAGCCGGAGTACCGGAGAAGATCAGCGGCCCGGTCGCCTTTCGCAAGAAAAACCTCTCTTCGTGTCGGCAACCGGTCGTCAGTGTAGCCTGGCGGAAGCGTGAGTGTGTCTGCCGGAATGTCCTCAGCGCCAACTACTGGAAAGTGCGCCCGGTCGAGTTTCATTACGAGTGGCGCGTCGAGACGGTTGAGTCCCTCGCCATCTGCGTACAGTTGCTCGTTTAATCGCTCGTGAGCCGTCTTGTGGATTGCTCCACGGTCGCCTTCGCCCGGCTGGACGTACACGTTTCCTATGTAATATCCGCTGGAAAACTGATTGAACATACGGTGCATGGTAAACTGTGTCAGGGTGGTAAATAATGATTGTCGATAACGCTTATACTGACGCGCTTTCATCGGTATCCTCCTGTCTGGCACTTTGGCTAACAAATTTTGAAGACTTGTCGGGTGACACCGTCTGATAGATGCCGTGAGGCGTCTCGAGAGCAAGCTTGGTCCTGATCGTCTCGGCCCGGCTGTGCTCGCGCTACCGCTGAGAACATCACGGAGTATTCTCACGACGCCAGCCTGTCCCGTGAGAGTCTCGGTGCCCGTCAGTTCAGCGCTCGATACTGATCGAGTCGACGACGGCTCGCTCCTGTGGATTGTCGTCGCCGTCTGTCGGGAGATTGCCGATATCCTCGACAGTGTTCATCCCGTCAATCACCTCTCCGAACACGGCGTGGCGGTCGTCAAGATGTGGCTGTGCATCCAGAGTGATGAAAAACTGCGAACCGTTCGTGTCTGGGCCTCGATTAGCCATCGAGAGGATTCCCGCTCCGTCGTGGCGAAGTTCGTCGTGGAACTCGTCGTCAAAGGTGTATCCAGGGCCGCCCCTGCCGGTTCCTTCTGGGTCGCCGGTCTGTATCATGAAGTCGTCAATAATCCGGTGAATCTCGATGTCCTCGTACATTGGTTCAGTTTGGACATCTCCCGTGTCAGGGTCTTCCCAGCCACCAGTCCCTCGGCCAGGTTCGGCAGGATCCTGGGTGTCTGTGGCCAGCCCGACAAAATTGCCGACTGTCTTCGGCACACGCTCTTCGAAGAGTTCGACAACGATATCTCCGTGATTCGTGTGAATCGTCGCCGTCGGGTTCTCCGGATTATCGGGATTTGTCATACTATACTCTTAGACGGCGCGTGCAAAAGGATGCCGGCTCGTGCCAGGGTTTCGCCCGATTCACCCTCTATGGCTGAGTTGTCGGTCATCCCCCGCGAATAGTGATTGACCCGTGGCTACAAACTGCAGGGACCCGTTCTATCGGACATGCACACCAGCGAACAAATTACGCTCGCCCACCTCCCATCGGGAGTCCCGATACAGACGACCGTTCACACGTATGGAGCAGGGTCGCCAACAATCTACGTACAGGCGGCCCAGCACGGTCGCGAAATTAACGGTACAGAAGTCCTTCGTAGACTCCACGAGCGACTCACCGACAAAACTGTGGAATTAGACGGGACCGTGATCGCGGTTCCCGTCGCAGACCCGCTCACGTTCGACCGGGTATCGTACACGACACCGGAAGCACTGGACTCTGTCAACCACAATATGAACCGCTGCTGGCCGGGAGATTTTGAGGGGAGTCTCCACGAGCGGATGACCGCCAGCCTGTGGGCATACGCAGGGCAGGCTGACGCGATTGTTGACCTCCACACAGGATCGTTGTCGATGCTCACACACACGGTCTATCTGGATGGTGACACTGACTGTCAGCGGCTCGCGAAAGCGTTTGGGACGGACCTCCTGCTCGCGGAGGCGGCAGGAGATACCGCAGATACCGAGTGGACAGAGCGTGACTTCGGGGGGAAACTTCGAGTGGCGGCGACTCGGCGTAATATTCCGTCGATCACCCCAGAACTCGCGCACAACAAACAGCTCGTCGAGTCAGCTATCGACATCGGTGTCAAGGGGATGGTGGCGGTGCTCACGGAGTGGGGTCTCATCGACGGCGAGGTTCCTGAGTGGGACGGAACAATTGCGCGAAATCATCTTGGCCGGATACGTGCAGACCAATCGGGACTGTTTCAGCCCGCCACAGCAGCGGTCGTCGGTAGCGACGTCGAGAGTGGGGAGTATCTCGGAGACGTGTATCACCCAGCGACGTACGACCACCTTCAGACGGTCCACGCCGACCGTGACGGGATAATCTATTCTGTCACCGAGGAGGCGACCGTCACCGCTGGGAACACCCTCGTGGGTGTTGCTGAGCGGATCGAGTGACTCCGCTGGTACGTCTATAGCTCAAGTGTTATCATCGGAGTACCGCTGTCACGCGGCCTGAGAGAAATACCAGTTGCCGACCGCTCAAACCGCCTGAACGTCTTCGAGGACAGCAGCCGCATCGCCAGAGTCGATTGCTTCGTGGGCGGCTTCTAGCCCGGTGTCTAGTGGCTGTACGTCGTCTCGTGCGGAAATCCGGAACGCCGCATTGAGTGCAATCGCATCGCGGAACAGATCATCCCGTTTGCCGGTGATAACCTCGCGAGT
>JAQCMZ010000207.1 GCA_028274825.1 Haloferacaceae archaeon | reverse complement strand
CAGACACCCTGTTGGAGGGGGTTGTCCTCGCGTGCACGATCCCCGCGGTCACGTGACGAACAGAACATGGCCAAACAATTCACCTGCAGGTTCCGATTCAGACTGGGGGAGCTCGGGTCGCACATCTAATCGTGTCGATTCACGCACTGAGTGGGAACTCGTGATCTCTCTACGATCACGCCCTGAGACACTCGGCTTACCCTGCTAGTCAGCTGGTTGCCGCTACATCACAAATTGAGGGTCTCGGGATTTCTTCACAGCTCCTGTTTTGTTGCTCGACAGGGAGGATTCAATACCGTGGCGACCTATATATATCATAATGCGGATTCGGGATCTGCCGGTTGAGCCGCCTCTCGTCGATCATTTCCAGCAACAGGGGATTGACGAACTGTATCCGCCGCAAGCAGCTGCCGTCGACGCAGGAATTTGTAACGGAGAGAACGTCCTCGCTGCCATCCCAACAGCCTCCGGGAAGACGTTCATTTCAGAACTGGCACTGTTGACTGCTTCGGGACCGGGACTGTACATCTGCCCGCTCCGGGCACTTGCCCGCGAGAAATACGAAACCTTCTCACAGCTTCCGGGCGTCGACGTCGGAATTTCAACCGGTGATTACGATTCAGCCTCAGAGGAACTCGCCGAACACGACATCGTCGTTGCCACCTCTGAAAAGGTGGACTCAGCGATCAGAAACGGTGCCGAGTGGGTCGATCGACTGGCCTGTATCGCCATCGACGAGGTCCATCTTCTCGGCACCGAACGCCGCGGCCCCACACTCGAAGTGACGCTTGCCACACTCGAGCGCCGCACCAGCGGCGCTCAGATCGTCGCGTTATCGGCGACTGTTGCCGATCCCGGAGATATCGCCGCCTGGCTCGATGCCGAACTAGTCGAATCGCGGTGGCGACCGGTCGATCTCAAAACGGGAGTCTACGCTGCAGGGACCGTCACGTTTGACGACGGGACAGAAGTGCACTTCTCGAACGACCAGTCCGACAGCGGTACCCGGTCAAGCGACGGGTCCGAAATGCACACAGAAGTGATGGGTGGATCAGAATCTCGCGGAGACAGAAACAGGAGCGGAGACAGCGACACCGAGGCCACAGTCCAGTTGGTTCGAGATGGCGTTGCCGACGGGGGGCAGTGTCTCGCGTTCGTTCGGTCGCGCCGAGAGGCCGAGAAGCTCTGTGACCGGCTCACTTCAGAGAAACTGGCAGCAAGAATGGGAGTCACCGAGGAAGCCGCGGCAGTTGCCGACGACGTCGAACTGATAGACAGCACTGGCCCCGGACATCGGCTGGCAGATGCCACCCGGTCGGGGGTGGCATTTCACCACGCCGGTCTGCGGGACGCGCACCGAGCGGCCGTCGAGTCAGGGTTTCGAAACCGGGATATCGCATGTATCTGCGCGACGCCGACACTCGCTGCGGGAGTCAACGTCCCGGCTCGTCGGGTCGTCGTGAGAGATCAGGAGCGTTACACCGGCTCTAGGATGGCCCCGGTTCCGACCCTGGAGGTGCAACAGATGTGTGGTCGCGCCGGACGGCCAGGGTTAGATCCGTACGGTGAGGCGGTTCTCGTCGGTGAAGAAGGATCCCGAGAAGAGCTCACAGAACGCTACATCGAGGCCGGAGCCGAACCCGTCGAATCCCAGCTGGCCGACCCCGGCGCTCTCCGGACACACGTCCTCTCGGTGGTTGCAGCGGGGTTCGCGCAGACCCGAAGGGAAATCCTCGATCTCCTTGAGTCGACATTCTACGCGCACGAGCGGGAGGCGACAGAGTTGGGTGATGAAATCACGACTGCACTCGAGGATCTCGTCGAGATGGCTCTGCTCAAACGGGCCCAGAATGGCCCAGACCAGTTTGGCGCGACCGCACTGGGGAGTCAGACCTCTCGTCAGTACGTCCAGCCGGAGTCGGGAGCTCGTATCGTTGCCGGACTCCAGACTGCCAGAGAGATGGACAACGCACGTGTGCTGACCGCTCTCGAAATCGTCTGTCACACCCCCGATATGCAGGACACGTACCTCGGGAATCAGGAGCGGGCTGATATGCATCGATTCGTCCAGTCGCGAGGTGACGTGCTCACCACCGACCCGACGGAGACCGATAATTACGAGCACTGGCTGGAGTCGATGAAGACCGCTCGAATCCTCACTGAATGGATCAATGGTGCCGACGCAGAGACGCTGGTGGACCAGTACCGGATCGGACCAGGGGATTTGGAATCGCGGATCGAGCGTGCACAGTGGCTGCTCGGGGCCGCCAGCGCACTCGCGGAGATACTCGATATTGAGTTTGCGGAGTTAGACCAGGCGCGGTCAAGCCTGTAACAATGCCGCCGGTGAAACGCTCGTTGATCATCATCTGTCGTCTGTTTCCGGAGCCGCTGATTCCGAGATGGGTCGACCGGCGAGACCAGAGTCGGGGTCGGTTCTGCGTGTCAGTGTGATTCGAACGTAATCGTGCGATGACCGAGCCAGGCGGCTCCGCCGGCGACACACAGAAACCAGACCGCGACTCCCACAGGAAGGAGCCGTGACCCGCCGCGCCAGTCGGCTCCGAACGCGGTCGCGAAATACTCAGCCAATTCGTGACTTTCCACCACGGCCACCACCTCGCGGTTGTTCGTGGCTGAGTGATCGTTCCAGTTCAGAGACCCAACTACTACCGTATCGTCAATCACGACGCCTTTAGCGTGGATTTTGCCGTACCGCCCCCGCGGGTCCGCCAGTTTGACTGTGAGATTACCGTTCTGTGCAGGCGATGTCTGTCGCAGGGCACTCGTCAGTTCCGCATTATCTTCTGAGTGATACCACGCGTCTGATAACAGCATGGTCACGCTGACACCACGACTCGCCGCGCGAATCGCGGCCTGAACAAGAGCGGTCTTCGTCCCGCCAGCGTTGGGGATAATGACACACACACGCTGGTCTGCGGCGTCGATCCGCTCGACGAGACGCGTTTCAGCGTTGCCGGGAGCAGTGAGTAATTCCACACTCGCTGCATCTGCCGTTCGGGGATCGAACCGGGACGGGAACGACTCTGTAGCGGGAGTGCTCTTGGAAAACTCTCTTTCCGAGCGATACGTCGACCAGCGTGTGGTCTGGCGTTGGCCTGCATCTGCTGTGAAAACCGCGGCTAATTCGTCAGCAAAGCGGCTGTCAGTGACGACGACTCCCCAGCCGCGATTCGAACGGCCTCCTGTCCCTGATGGCTTCCAGTTTTCCGTCGTGACGACGGCCCTCCCGTCGATAATCGCGTATTTTGCGTGATGAAAGCGAAACCGGGTTTTTGAACCTGCTGCTAGCTTCACCTCGACATCTGATCGTGCGACTCTGTCGAGTATTTCCGCGGACCGATTCGACACGCCTCCGACCGGTGCTCTGTCCACGAGCAGCCTGACATCGACACCACGCTGGGCTGCCGAAATCAACGCTTCAGCAGCCCGTTGAGATGCGAACGTGTATGCAGCGAGAAACACACGCTCGGTGGCGTGACCGAGTCTGTCGACCGGGGCCTCATCAGCATCCGGGAGGAGAAACCCCGTCACCTCTGCTGGCCCGCAGTCAACCGGTGGTCGGGGTTCATATGACACAGGATGCCACCCCTGATTGTGCGACCACACCTGACCCTGACCCGCTCGCTCGTATGCCACCACGTCGGCCGGCTCGTCGCCACGTTTGAGGACGACCCGGTCGCCATCATCCGCGAGTTGGATCCGCCCCTCTAGCGAGATCACCTGCTCATCGACATGGCGAGCAGCAGCCTCCGGATTCTCCGACACGACGATCTCTCCACGTGCCGTGACAGGAATACTGGCAGTGGTGTGTCCATCGGTAAGCGACCAGTTACCCTGAATCGGGAGATAGACACGGAGGTACTCACCGGGGTCGCCATAGGCTGGGGGATTTGGATACAGCGCACGTATCGTCCCGTTCGTCGGCTGTCTGCCCGTCTGATCACATCTGTTGGCCTGGCTGGCGGCTCCCGAACACGTCGGCATCAATGTCAGTATCGGCTGGGTTTCAGATACACTGGTGATCGGCGCTGATTCTGTCGGGCCGGGCTCCGGGAGGCCGTCACAGTCAGTACTATCGGCTCCACAGACAGCCGGTATCGCCCCGCAATACCCGATTGTGGAGACAGTGGTTGCCAACAGCAGAATCCAGAGGTAATCTAGCCGCATGGACGCATCTGGCCTCGGTCCGGTATTTGAACCTCTGTGTTTGCGGCTGCATCGGCTCTCAGCGATTGAACCCGCAAACACAGCAGCGACACGTATCCACGTTCGATACTGAGCCAGCGGAGCTATCTACAGAGATAGCAGGCAGAGTGCCTCGGGGTCGTTCGGAAGACGCAGTCTTCCGTGGTGACGAGAGACGAAGTCTCTCGAACCACTTGACTCGGAGGGTGAATGCCGTACGCTCTATGAGACGTGTTCCGTTCGCTCAATGTACTGCTCAATCATCTGGCTAGATACCTCACCAGCCGTTCCACTATAGTACGATTCTTCCCAGAATCCACCGCCCCACAAGTAATTTTCCAAAAGAGATTCGTGCTGATTCCACATCTCTCTGGCTGTGATACTCTTGACTTTTCGTGCAATTTCGCTCGGTGAGTGCTTGGGATGTGCTGACAGGAACAGGTGTATGTGGTCGGGTGAAATGTACAACGACAATATCTCGTAGTTGTACTCGTCACAAACATCTCTGAACGCTACCTCACGATGCGGAAGCGAATGCAAGAGGCTGGACAGAGCGCATTCAACGACGTGTTCCGCGATAAAAAACAGCGGTTCGTTCACGACCAACTCCACACTGTGTCACGGCGCGTGGTCGAGTGGATTCAGCGGTTCGACAGTCCCGTGATTGTCTGTGAATACTTCACAGACATGAGAGACGACATCGAGTACGGGACACGCATGAACCGCCGTCTGCACTCGCTTCCCTTCGCCAAGCTTCGGGAGTTCATCACCTACAAACCCGCGTGGCAGGGCATCCCGTCAGACGATGTTGACCCGGAGTACACCAGCCAGCAATGCCCGCTGTGTGGACACACAGAACGGGCGAATCGAATCAAAAAGCGGTTCAACTGCCGTGAGTGCGAGCATCAAGACCATGCCGACCGTGGCGCTAACGTCAGTGTCGCACAGAAATGGCTACGAACGCAGGACAATAGAACTGTGCCTGCTCTCAACACACTCCCACAGGTGCAGAAATGGGAGTTGCGACGGCAGGCATCGGGGCCTGTGGACGGCCCGACCGTGACCCACCACACCGCTCAAGGCCATCAGACCGATGGTGTGTCGGGTGTGTCCGACCAATCCACGGAAAGAAGCTCCAGGGCTTGACCCCGAAGTAGTTCACTCACCCACAAGACGCTCTGATATGACGCTATACCACGGCAGGTGCCACTAGAGTTACCTCCGTTTGCTCAGACGAGTTTCGTGAGGCGGCCGACCGATCCTGACTCGATGAACGCGACTACATTATCGCCTCCCTGAAACACCGTGTCACCGCGCGGGGTGACTAGTTTCCCCTCGCGAGTGATCGCTCCAATGACCAGCGGCGCACCGAATTGTTGCGCGAACTCTTGGATCGGGTTCCCGGTTAGTTCGCTGTCGGGGCTGAGTTCGAACTCGATTACCTCCGCGATATCGTTTCTTAAGACGGCGATGTTTTCTGCGATACTGTCATAACTGAATCGAGAGATTTCTTTTGCCGTCACCTTTCGTGGATTGACTGTCACGTCGGCCCCAATTTCTGTGAACAACATGACGTAGTCGACAGTTTGAACCAGTGAGATTACCCGGTTAGCGCCGAGTCGTTTCGACAGGACCGTTCCTAGAAGGTTCTCTTCGTCAGACTCCATTGCCGTGACCACCACATCTGCCTCATTAACGTTTTCGCGCGCGAGGAAGTCAACGTCAGTGGCATCGTGGTTGATGACGACACTCTGAGGGAGTTCCTCTGCGAGTCGTCGGGCACGTTGTTCGTCCTCTTCAATCACCCGGGGTTTGAGTCCGCGCTCTTCCAGAAGACGGGCGGTGTGATACCCGACTTCCCCACCCCCTAAGATGACGATTTCATCGGTCTGATTCGGTACTGCATCCGGAGCGATATCAGCCGCAAACGTGCGCACGCTCTCTGGACTCCCGACTACAACCGCATTGTCGCCAGCCTTCAGTTTCGAGTCCCCGCGGGGAAGCTCCATCTCTGAGTCGCGGAACAGACCAACAAACGTCAGCGAATCGAAACGGTCGACATCGGCAATCGTCTCATCAATAAAAGGGCACTCAGGATCGATTTTGAATTCCGCCATCGTAACTAGCCCGTCCGCGAATGGATCCGCAGAGATCGCTGACGGAAGATCGATTACCCGGACGGCATTTGCTGCCGCCTCAAGATTAGTACTCACCATAAAATCGACATCGAACGCGCCATTGGAATGTTCCCACGTGCGAAAATAATCGACTTTCTTCGTGCGTGCAATCGTGAATGTGTCACTCAGAGCTTTCGCAGTCCCGCAAGCTACGATGTTCGTCCGGTCGTCATCCGTGCACGCCAAAAATAAGTCTGTCCTGCTGATATCGGCGCTCTCGAGTGTCCCCATCGATGTGCCGTCACCGGTTATCGCCAACACGTCGAGATCGTATTTTACTCGATCAGACCGCTCTTCGTCAAGGTCGATCACGACAACGTCGTTGTCTGGTGCGAGGTTTTCAGCGACCGCGGTCCCAACCTCCCCAGCACCGATTATGACGACACGCATACCGTTCACTGCCTCCCCAGGTACAACTCCGTGGCGCTCTGGGTGGCCTTTCCTTTTGCCGGGGCGTCACGTCACTGTAGAGCGAGTGCGACCAGCGAAATACTTTCTCGCGGTTGCACGGGTTCTCACTCGAGGGCCGACCGTCTGATCCCGTCGCGATCGAGACAGTCAGACCGACTGTGGGGCCGCATCCAAGGCCTCTGCGGCCAACTCAGCCTCGTGGCGCACAGTGAATTCCTCGGCAGTCGTCTGGTCAGCGACCGGTTCCAGCGCCGCGCGGGTTCCAATCTGGCGGAGTGCCCATGCGGCGGCAGTTCGCACCTCCTGTGACTCGTCAGTCTGGAGCGTCTCGGCCAGCGGCGCAATCGCTCGCGTATCGCCAATCATGCCGAGCGCGCGAGCGGCGATCGGTTGAACATGTTCATTATCGAGCGTGAGTTTCTGTGCGAGTGGTTGTACTGCCTCCTGAGTACCGATTTCACCGAGCGCCCTGAACGTCACCTTCTGTAGTTGTGGGTTCGAGTCCTCGTCGATAAACTCGAGAAATGGTTCGATAGCCTCTGGTGCCCGCATTTTACCGAGTGCTTCGATTGCCGGTTCATCGCGTTTCTCAGCCCGTCCGAGCAACTCGTCGAGTACGTCTTCAGTTGCTGCTCGTCGGCCCATTCGTTGGAATGCGTCTAAACAGTGACCCTGCATGAATTCCGACTGCAGCGACGTCAGAGCCAGCAGAACCATGTCGGGATTGTCGCTGCGTTCGTGTCTTTTGAGCGCGGCCAACTCAGGGGGGAAGTCTTTGTAGTGGCCCAACACGTCATAGAATCCCTCGGCTCTGAGCTGTTCGTTAGTCTCCAGGTCACTCCAGTCTTCGGCGTCTTCAACGGTTGTCTCAAGAGTCTCGCCTACATTCAACAGGTCTGCGATTGCGTCGGCGTTCTCGTCAGGGTCTAATCCGGCTCCGGTGACGGCATCCGCGGCCGATTCCAGCGTTGCAGTGAAGTCGTCCGGCTCTTCGCCTCTGATTTCGACCGTTACGTCGATGAGGTTTCTGACTTCTGAAGTGAACGTCTCGACGGAATCTTTGATCTCGGCGATACCGACGCTAGTCCAGCGGGTCTCGCTGATTACTCCTGCGACGCGTTCATACAGTGCTGCTACGTCTGTGTCATACGGCCCCCGAGCCTCGTCTACCAATTCGCGAACATCTTCGAGATGTGAACGAACTGTCTCGACGGAGATAGTTTCGTCCTGTGCGGTCTCGTCCTCGTCTTCGCTTGCACTTTCGCTTTCGTCACTATCGGCATCAGCCACTTGCCCGGCCTCAGCGAGAGTCTCGATACCGGATTCGATTGCGTCGAGAGTGGTTTCAACGCCGTCAAGATCGTCTTCTGTGTCTGCGGATTCAACGCTGTCTTCGGCATCGTTGAGTTGCTCTTCGAGTTCCTCTGGGCTCGCAGTAATCGCGAGGTCAGTGGTGTCGACGGATTTGTCGTCTGAGATATCACCTTCGCCGGGTGTCCCATTCTTACCGGCATCGGCCTGTTCACTGGCCGGTTCGCTATCGGTTGGCGCGTCCTCTCCGTCACTCATACGCTGACATCTCGGCTTGTTTCCCATTAAGTCGTTTCCCTTTCGGGGACGGACGCGGCTAACAAACGCCACAAACGTATTGTGAGTCTACGGGCTGCACTGCCGGATAATCGTAGTTGAATCGGAGATGGCAGTTGTGGCCGAAACCCGCCTCTCGATCTGGCACCAGAGACCCCGTGATTCGTGAACAGATATCCGACAGTAGATCATAACGGTGCCGTCTGCACTCGGCCGGCCAATCAGCCCGCCACGAGCCACGCTCGCGGGGTGTATCAGCCGGACTGACACGATATCGACACCGTGTGTTTTTCTCATGAGAAAAGAGGATTTTGTGTTATGAAAAAATGAATTATTCCACCACAAACATTTAAGTACGTGGCGCTTGTATATAGAATACGATGAGTCAACAAAAGCAAGCCCGGCAGCAGGCGGGTACGGTCGAAGAAAGCGAAGCTCTCCGGATCCCTGAGGACAAAGCCGAGCAGTTGATCGACGCACTCAACACTGATCTCGCGTCGACGTACGTTCTCTACCATCAGGTCAAGAAACACCACTGGACTGTGGAGGGCGCAGAGTTTCGCGACATCCATCTGTTCCTCGGCGAGGTAACTGACGACCTCGAAGAGAGCGCCGATATGCTCGCGGAACGGGCACAGGCGATAGGCGGCGTGCCACTTTCCGGAGGATCCACCTACGAGCAGCGGGCTCCAGTGACGCCTGAGGGGCAAGACGTGTTCGAGATTCGGACGGGTCTGCAAAACGATATGGAGATGTTCGGCGACCTGGTCGAGGCAGTCCGAGAGCACATTCAGTTGGCGCGGAACCTTGGCGACTACAACACGGAAGAGATTCTCAAGGGCATCCTCGAGAGTCTTGAAGACCACGCCCACCACATCGAGCACTATCTCGAAGACGACACGCTCGTGGGCGAGGAGTTCCTGAACTAGGCGCCGACCAGAAGACGACCGTCGCACGGTCTCACTTTCTTTTGTTACCAGACACCGAGTAGCAATAGCTCTTTGATATCCTCCTCCGCGTGACCGCGGCCGAATCCCACCGCACCGCTGGGTTGGGAGTGGCAGGGTTGCAGACTCCCAAGCCAACACACCGTTGGAATCGGTGAGTGACCGATCACTGGGCAGTCTCCTGGGAGTGGCCACCCCGGGACTCCTCTCTTTTGTCGTGTTCGGACACCCAGTGTTGTGTTGGCCACAGGGAGTCCAACAGACTGCGACGGACTCGGAGTGACTTTCTCTGCGAGTATTTGCCCGGTGGCTGGTATGTGATTCCCACATCGGGCCACACCCTGCCCTGTTTCCAGTGTGGGCGGACACTCGAACCGCCAGTTGTCGGGCGCTCGACTACACTGGGGTCGTCCCCAGTGCGCCGACGCTTGCAAAGACGGTGTTTTGAAACAAACCCGTCGGGAATTGCCGCTGTGACGGCGCGTATCCACGCCGTGAACGGCGTGGGAGTGCACCTGTTCCACCTATAATCGTGTTACGACGAGCGAAATACAGAATCAAGCAACGCAAGATGACCTCTACTGTAGAGAGGTCCCAATCACGAGGTGTAAATCAGCGTCTACAATTCAGGGTCCACGGCGGAATCTGTCGCGATCCATCCGTCTGGATTTCCGTCTTCGGTGAACACAACTCGGTCGGGTGACGTAGAGACTGCCGAGACTGTCTCTTCAATTTCTGTGGGTTCAGACTCCAGTTCGTCTGTAGATACGTCAGAGGATGACATACTGCATTTCAACACCGGGTTTTCTTATGTGTTTTGGTGTACCTAAACCTCATACTGAACCGGTCTCAAAACACCCTGAAAATGTGACCCGCCGAGGTGGTCCTGGTGCATCACCGGAGTGTCAAAAGCGGGTCCTCCGGCTGGTGGTCTCGGCAGAGTATGGAGCGGGTTTTTCACCTGCGACCAGAGAGTTCTCTGCAATGGACGAATCAGAACCCGACTTGGTTGAGATACAGAATCGAGACGTCCTCGACAGGTCACGCGGACACACGGTGGCGCTAGATTGTTTGCAAGCAGGTATCGAGGCAGCCCATCCGCAGCGGGTAGTAGAACGAACAATCAGTGTCGAAGACGACATCTTCCGAGCACGGGGAGCTGAGTCAGGCGGGTTCGAACACAATCTCGAGTCGTTCGATAAGGTCGTTTTAATCGGTGGAGGGAAAGCAGCAGCCACTGTCGCAGTCGAACTCGAGGAGCTCTTGGGTAACCGGCTAGCAGACGGTATCGTCGTGACAACCGACGCAACCGAGACCGACCGAGTTACTGTTGTTGAAGGCGGTCACCCGATCCCGAACACAGAGGGGATGGCTGGAGCTCGAGCTGTCAGACAGACAGTCAGAGATGCAGGGTCGGATACTCTCATGATTGCGGTCATCACCGGTGGGGCGAGTGCCCTACTTCCGCTTCCGGCAGATGGTATCGAGTTGCAGGATCTCCGAGAGGTGACACAAGATCTTCTTGAGGTTGGTGCCACAATCAACGAAATCAATGCCGTTCGCAAGCATCTCTCCGCGGTCAAGGGTGGCCGACTGGCAGAGGCAGGGTCACCTGCGTCTACAGCGATACTCGCGCTGTCAGACGTTGTCGGCGACTACATGGGCGTGATTGGCAGTGGCCCGTTCAGTCCAGATCCTACCAGCTATACAGACGCACGGGCGGTTCTTGACGAGTACGAGATTACTGTCTCAGACGCGGTAGACAGTCGGCTTACCGACGGGGAGGCAGGTGCCGCACCGGAAACACCGAAGCCGGGAGATGAGATTTTTACGGGGGTAACAAGTGCCGTTGTGGCCACGAACCGAACGGCGTGTACGGCGGCCGCGCGGGCAGCCGATGAGAAGGGATACCAGTCGATGATTCTCTCGTCCCGAATCGAGGGAGAAGCCAGCGAGGCAGCGCTGTCGGTGCTCGGTATCGCTCAAGAGAGTGCTGAAACGGGTGACCCAATCGCCCCACCATCCGTATTTGTCTCTGGTGGGGAGACAACGGTGACAGTGAGTGGAGATGGAACGGGCGGACCGAATCAGGAGTTCGTCGTCGCAACTGGCGCCGGACTTGAGTATCCGGAGATCACTGTTGCCGCCGTAGACACTGATGGAGCTGACGGGCCGACAGATATCGCCGGCGGGATCGTCAACGCGAATACTCTCTCTCGCGATACGGCACGAACAGCACTGAACAGGAATGACGTCTCTGCGTTACTCGAAGCCTCGGATGGTGCCGTTCACACCGGTCCGACCGGCACCAACGTCAATGACCTTCGAGTGGTGGTCGTCGGACCGTCGAATCAGAGCTGTTAGAAGCCGATAGCCAGGTACGGGTCACCTTACCGCCACTGACCGGAGTCTTGTTGAGCGTTGACGGCGATTCGCTATTGTGGGTCGGGACCGTCGAGTCCACCCGCGATAATCAACAGGTGGTGGACTCAGAACCTACTTTTTTCAAAAATCAGACCTGACGGGCAGCTGTTGTTGCTGTGGGCTGTGTTTGAGCTTCTCTCACGACTGTAGTAGATGAGAGACATTCTGGAGATGATGAATTGTCGAGTAGGTTGGTGGCGCACGTGAGGCATACACGCTGTCATTCGAGGAATGATGGGGAGGATTCCGCTCAAGCGCGACATGGTGAGTATAGCCCATCACGTCGGGGTCATCCAATGATGGGCGGACTCTCGCCCTGATCTCTGTAATCGATCATCTTGAGGAGAGATTACAAGACGGATTCGTTATTTATCAGCATATATCTCGCCCCCGACGCAATCGGCCTGTTTCCTCTACAGAACGACGAGTCGTCTGTCAGCTACCCACGGCTGAAGTCGTGGGCCTCCTCCCTGGTTTTCGGTGTGAGGACAGCACGGCCAGAGTTGGCCGGCCTGAATGCGAGATCGAGTCTCAGTCTTGATCTTCGTCGACATCTTCGTCGACATCTTCGTCGACATCTTCGAAGTCTGCGTCGACGTACTCTTCATCATCCGGACTAGCACCCGTTGCGCCAGCGCCGCCCGCGCCTGCTGCACCGCCTGGCCCTGCGCCTGCGCCACCTGGTCCGGGACCAGGACCAGCGCCTGCTGCACCGCCTGGCCCTGCGCCCGCTGCGCCAGCTTGTTGGGCTTGTTCTTGATACATCTGCTTGCCGATCTCTTGGAGCTCTTCTGTGAGCGACTCAGTCACCTCTTCGAGTTCGTCGATAGTCGGGTCGTCGTTTTCGAGCACCTCCTCGACATCCTCAATCGCGTCGGTGACTGATGTCTCGATATCGTCGGTGATGTCGTCTTCGTTCTCTTCGAGAAGCGTCTCAGCGCGCTGGACAGCCCCTTCAGCCTCGTTCCGGGCCTCAACCCGCTCTCGCCGGCGTTCGTCTTCCTCGGCGTGTTCTTCGGCCTCTTGTTTCATCTCCTCAATCTCTTCGTCGGAGAGACCGACACCACCCTCAATCGTGATCGACTCAGCATTCCCCGAGCCCTGGTCTTCTGCTTCGACGTTGACGATCCCGTTCTCGTCGAGCGAGAAGGTCACCTCGATCTGTGGCGTTCCGGCCGGAGCAGGTGGGATTCCTGTGAGTTGGAACGCGCCGAGCAGTTCGTTCTCTTCGGCTATCTCGCGTTCACCCTGGAAGACCCGCACGTTCACTGACGTCTGGTTGGCAGCCGCCGTGGTGAACACCTTCGATTCTTCAGTTGGGATAGTCGTGTTTTTGTCGATTAGACGCTCAAACAGCCCGCCTTTCACTTCGATTCCGAGCGACAGCGGCGTCACGTCCAACAGGACGATATCGTCGACTTCACCGCCGAGGACGCCACCCTGAATTGCCGCCCCTTGGGCGACTGCTTCGTCGGGGTTGACGTTCTTTTTCGGTTCCTGGCCTGCAAGTTCCTCAACTTTCTCTTGAATCATCGGCATCCGGGTGGACCCACCGACCAAAATGACTTCATCGATATCACTCGCAGAGTAATCGGCATCGCTCAGAGCCTGCTCGGTCGGCCCGACAGTCCGTTCGACGAGGTCGCCGGTCAGTGACTCGAACGTTGCGCGAGTTATCGACGTTTCCAGATGAACCGGGCCAGAGTCATCTGCAGTGATGAACGGGAGGTTGATGTTCGCTTCTTTCCGGTTGGATAGCTCGACTTTTGCCTCCTCGGCGGCCTCGGTCAGCCGCTGGAGCGCCTGTCGGTCTTCTCGCAGATCGATTCCGTGTTCGCCTTCGAAATCGGCTGCCAGCGAGTCGATAATCGCCTGGTCCCAGTCGTCGCCTCCGAGATTGTTGTCCCCGTTCGTGGCGACGACCTCGTAGACGCCACCGCCCAGATCGAGAACCGAGACATCGAACGTGCCGCCTCCCAGATCGTAAACGAGGACGGTCTGATCAGAGTTATCGTCGAGTCCGTACGCCATCGATGCGGCAGTCGGTTCGTTGACGATCCGCTCAACCTCGAAGCCAGCAATTTCGCCAGCGTCTTTCGTCGCCTGGCGTTGACGATCGTTAAAGTACGCCGGTACCGTGATCACGGCCTTCTCGACATCATCGCCGAGATATTCTTCGGCGTCTCGCTTGATTTTCTGGAGGATCATCGCCGAGATTTGCTCGGGCGTGTACTCATCATCGTCGATATCGACAGTGTGATTTTCCTCACCGATGTGCCGTTTGATCGACTCAATCGTGCGTTCAGGGTTCTGAATCGCCTGATTCTTCGCGGGTTTGCCGACGAGTCGCTCGCCATCGTCAGTGAATCCGACTACTGATGGGGTAGTTCGGTCGCCTTCCCCGTTAGCGATGATTTCAGGCTCACCACCTTCCATCACTGCGAATGCACTGTTCGTGGTTCCAAGATCGATTCCAAGAATCTTGTTACTAACCATTCTTACCCCAAACTAGCAGTGCGCAGCGGTTAAAGCTTACAGAATCGGAACGGGAATGACAGAGTTCGAGACAAAACCCTACCTTCAGGGTGGAAGCCGGCTTGGGGCGACACAGCCGCCGCGTCGCGCTTGAGCAGAATATACGCCCTGTTCATCATAAAGGCGTATATAGACATGCGACAAACTGGAGCAGGAAGATGGGCTCATGTTCGCTGTTGTCTTGACCGTCACCTCTATTCACCACTGAAGTCAAAAAGATCTCGTGACACCCTGTCAGCTTCGTGTTTTGCCGACGGCCGAGAGAGTCTCTTCTTCTAGCGACGGACAATCACGGCCGTGACCGGGGGCCGCTGAGACAGTTTCGGCCCAAAAGAGCGTGTATAGTTGTCGAGAATGTTATTAGCGGTATTCGAAACAGATCGCGACTGAGCGTTCCGCGTCTCTGTAGTGTGGGTTCGTATACAACCGCCGGTCATATTGCAACCCACTGGTATAGTCTCGTACTGTATTCGCTTACGGCTTCCCCCTGCGTGAGGAGCGTGACACTCACCGGCATCCGACCAGGCGGGTAACAGGTCGGGTTCTCAGCCCACTCAGACTTCGAGGTTTCACCCACCAACAGGGAGTCTCGCGAGGCGGGCTCATTGCCGGACGAACTATATCCTGTGCGAATGTAAGCCGGAAACCGGGTCTCCCGCTGCTGTGAGCGTGACCAGAGCTCCGCTGCAGTATATCGCGTGTCTGTCTTCTACACACGGTTCGGGAGTTCTGGCCGGTGACAACTGCGATGAATTCTGCCCGGGTTCCACCGAATATCATCACTAATATACTAGCTGGCACGATGTACAAGTGCATGCACCAGCGCGTCCGGGTGATATCTATGATGTTGTTCGTCGTGGTAGCCACAGGGGCACTCGGTGCGCAGGCGATGACGCTCGACCGCGGTCAGACCGTCCAGACGAACGGCGGCGCTGAGACGCAAAGCGGGAACACGCTGGTGGGAGTGCACTCGTGGTCTGACGATGGGAGGATGGTGGAGATTTCACCGAAAGGGAACGTCGTCTGGGAGTATCAGATCGATAACTCACGGTTTTTTGGGCTGGACCCGCTGCGCGCAGGAGATTCTGCGCCCGGAATCACGCCGGAAGAAGACGGGAATGTCGTCCTGTTCACCATCGCTGAGCGACATCCAGCCGAAGAGTGTCCGGCAGAATACACCGAATACGAGGCAAACTTTCGGGGGGCAGTCGACCCACAAGACCACTGTGTCCGGAATCGGGTGGTACTGATGGACCGCGCACAACACAACATCGTCTGGGAGTACAGCTGGTACGATCAGATGATTCACTGGCACGAAGTTCACGACGCGATCGTCACTGATGACGGGGAGGTCGCGATTATCGACATGGGGAACAATCGTGTGTTCACCGTCAACGAAGCCGGTCAGATCACCTGGGAATGGCACGCCGAGGATAATATCGACAAGGGTACCGAATTCTTCGCGGAACACGTCGAGAATAACAGCTACGTCGACTCGCCGGCAGATTACGCCAAACAGAGCGATATCGACGACTGGACACACTGGAACGATATCGACGAGACAGAACCGGGGAATTTCCAGTTGTCGGTGCGCAATTTCGATATGATAATCCAGGTTGATCCCGACACCGGCAACATCGTCA
Organism: Haloferacaceae archaeon; assembly: GCA_028274825.1. Lineage (GTDB taxonomy): Archaea > Halobacteriota > Halobacteria > Halobacteriales > Haloferacaceae > J07HR59. The sequence goes on along the minus strand of JAQCMZ010000207.1, from coordinate 10,138 downwards.
GCACGACCGGTCAGCCAGGGCGGACAGGATTACTCAGTCAGCAACATAATCCACAACGGCTCGAAGAGCACGGGAGTATCGTCGTTGCCGACTCTGAACAGAACCGAATCGTCGAGATCAATACCACCGACGAGCGGGTAACGTGGGAATACACCGGTCCGGAAGGCGACCCGCTTCAGTGGCCCCGAGACGCCGATCGTCTGCCGAGCGGGAACACCCTGATCACGGACTCGCGCAACAACAGAGTTCTCGAGGTTAATGAATCGGGAAGCGTGGTGTGGGAGTTGCGGGACCCGAACGGCGAAGTGATTCCCCTCCCATACACGGCCGAACGGCTTCCCGGAGGTGAATCAGCAGACGGGCCTCCGGCAACCCAGTTCGGCCAACAGCAGATTCGCAACCAGGGAATCTCGGCTGATCTTCGCCAGATTGAGACACTTGCTCACTGGGTCCTCCCGACATGGATGCATCTACCTCAGCAGATCAATCTCCTTGGCATCTTCCTGGGTGTCATCTGGTTAGTCGGTGAAGGGACTGTTCTTCTGGTCTCACGAATCCGGTGAGCGCCTTCGAAGGGACCACCACTGTCCCCGCAACGGAATCGTATCTACAGACGGGACAAGGGAGGATGCTGAGGTGGGTCACTCCCGGGCTGCCCGCAATGGGGTCGTGCGACAAGTTGGTGATATTCTCACTCGAAATCACTGTCGTCGTGTTGTCCCTCGGTCTGTGTGAATTCGTTTTGCTCGATTTTGTTCAATTCGATGAGGAGACGGAACACCGCTTTGACTAGATTCGCGTCCACATCAAATTGTCTGGCGTTTTCGCCAGCACGGGACATCACCTGTTGTTCCTGTTTCTCGTCGACTGTCGGGAGGTTTTGCCGCTGTTTGACTTGGGCAATCGTGTCAGCGACGTACGTCCGTCGCGCGATTTGCTCCACGATTTCGCGATCGATTTCTTTAATCTCGGTGCGCAGTTCGTCTAAAGACATGGTGTCGGGATCAGTGTTTGAACTCATGATTTCACGGCGCGGAACCCGTCGGGATAAATCGTGGTGTAAACGCATGAGTTGCGTTTACCACGTCGCCGGCTGCCGCGCAGAGGCCGGCGATACTCGTCAACTCGAACCTGTGTGTTGTAGGACTGTCTCCGCGAGGACGACCGGCGACACGCATCACCGATATGAGACCGAGGGTAGACCGACTCTGATGTGCGAGTTGAGGCCAGCCCGGGAGACTGCATCCCAGGGGACACAACAATCGACGGATAGTCTGAGCGGACTCGTCCTGTATCGGGGTTTATTATCATCGGAAATACAGCATCTCCCGCCCGGATGACGGCGCTGCCTGAGTGATCATTCACACACCGCTTTGTGAAGTGCACGCTGAGCCACTCGCCGGAATTCTCCAGCAAGAGAATCACAACCCACCAGACGTGATTCGTGCGCCCTCGGTGTTGGTGGTTGTCAGTCTAACTGTGCCCGGTCGGTCTTCCCAGTCGTCCCGCACCTGTGTGAAGTTCTCTCGGTCGCCCACCGCGACAACACTCGGTCCGGTCCCGGACAGTGAGACACCCGCTGTGTGTGGCATCGCCTCGACGGCCGGATCGGCCGAGAATCCAAGCGCGGCTGAAAACGCGAGTCCGTTGACCGTCATCGCGGACCCGTACTCACCCTGGCGAGCCAACTTGGCGGCCACCTCGGCGACAGGAGCCACAGCCGCACATTCTTCGACGTCTGCGTCGGCGCTGTAAGCCCGCTCTGGCGGCGTCCACACGAGAACGTCCCACTCGAGTGAGTCCCGGCTCACGAGTCGGTCATCGTCGTTGTGCGTCACTGTCACGCCGCCTAACATGCTCGCGCTCGCGTCGTCGAACGCACCGGTGACAGTGACACCAGTCTCACGAGCCGCCTTAACACCGAGTCGACAGGCGTCCAGCCGGCTCACATTCGCGGAAGATTCGTCGCCGAGAGTGTCATCGGCTGACTGCTCGAGTGTGACATCTAAGGCGTCCAGAGTCGCCAGTACGGTCGCGTTGGCGGCGGCACTCGAGCTTTTTAATCCACCTGCGATGGGAATCTCACCGGCGGTCCGAACTCGGCCACCTTCACCGGCACCGTAACGTTCGATGGTCAACGAGACACACTGTTCAATCAGTGCCGTGTCGGCTTCGGGCGCGTCCGCGATTGTCGCTTCAATGTCGCCATCAGGCTCCAGGTGAACCTCCGCGCGTGTCTCAAGGTCGATTGCGAACGCAGATCCGGTCCCAGTCGCCAAGGCGTTGAGAACTGTCCCTGCACCTGGGGCTGCGGCTACGCCGTCCATACTCACTACGATAGGGTAGGCAACAAAGCATTGGCGGTCTTGCCGACTCCGTTGATAACGCGGGGTACCGAGTCCAAGCTGCTGATACAACCGCTGTGCAAGCTTCTCTCAAACTTTCGGGTCAACAGTGAACCCTGTGACAAATCCACTCGTTTAGCTGAATTGAGGGCGCTAAGCCCCCTTCCTCAGCGAGCGGCCGTGAGTAGGGAGGGGATACAGCGCCCGCACGAGTTACTTGCACGTTCTCGGCCACGCTTCCTACCCCTGCAGTCAAACACGGGAGTATGATGCTCACCACAGTTTCGACGATGTTCAAGCGCGACAAGAAGCGCGCACCGTCGATTGTGGCTGAGTGTTCACCCGGAAGGAGTGGGACACTCCGAACTACTCGTGAAGGGAACTCGCCTGCGGAGTCTGGAATCCCTGGTTCTGTGTCGGGGATACATTCCGACACAGAGACAGGAAGCCCCATCACCAGAAGTCAGCGACTTCTGATGAGCAGTCAGAACTTGGAGAGTTCTGACGACACCCTCAACAACCGAGGGGCGAGGAGCCCCGAGCGCGGGAGGGTGGGGTGGGGTAGTTCACCTCACACACTACCGTTCAACTGGGTGAACTGCGTCGTGAGTTTCGCTACTATCCCGTGGCTACTGCCGGTCAGTAAGAGAAGGCTGCCTGATTCGACTGTTCGGGTGACTCACCGCAGGGTCACGCTCAGGGACACTTGGCCTGCTCTGCCCGGAGATTCACGGCAAAACCGGATCAGCAGTCACGATGAATACACGACCGTATTACCGATAATTCTTACCTGACCGGATCGGTACCTTCGCTATGCCTAATCGGAACGATATCCCCCCAGATTCAGTCGGGGTCGATCTCCGAGAGGAAGGTGTCGTGGTTGAGTATCTCGACGGTCGCGACACGTTGTATCGCGGCGCGCCGACCAAAGCCGACGAGTCACTTCAGGCAGGGCCCGGGAAAGAGGTCCACGTGCTGGTCACAGATGACTCCAACACGCAGGGTGTGATGATGTATGTCAATGATCTCAAGACCCACGACGACATTCTCGAAGACTCTGGGGTGGGGCGAGTCATTCTCTCAGCCGGAGAATCAGCGATTCTGTTTCCCGGTGTTAGTGCCAGACGCGACGGTGAGCGGACCGTTGTCGAAGCCGATAGTGACGAGATAACCGGCAGGATATTCGTCTTCGTGGAAGATGACTGGGGGGAGGAAAGTTACGAACTCGTCGGGGAGTCGTGACTACGTGCTGGGTCAGTGCTTGGCGGTGTCAGACGTGAGTCTCCCGAAGTCGTGGCGCGATCTCGACCGCTCAACTGTCGGCGCCGCTCCTGACCGATACGCAGTTTACGAGCTCGGCGACGGGGACGAGAATAGTCTCGGCCTCCACACGGGGATTCTGCGTGCCGACCTCAAAGAGGAATTGCTCTACGGAGAGGCTTCCAGAGTGAGATGGATCACTGCCCAGTCGCAACAACATGCTGACCGTCTTCAAGAAACCCACCGATAACGGTTGTCTGTGGTGTTTTGCCTCTCTGATGGAGATCAAGACACGGGCCTGACTATTCGGCCCAATTTACAGTATGGCTGTTCAGACGTAGGAGCCTAACATGGCCATACTCAACGTGAGGTTCACCCACCGGTGAACTACCCCACCCTACTCACTCACCGCTTGCACGGGTCGTTCGTTGAGGGTGGGGCTTCCTGTTTCCAAGACGCGCTTTCCATCCACGACATCGGAAGCACCCGATGACGTGAACAGAGGGAGCGCAGTCTCCACAGGCGGTCCGCCGGAGTGTCCCACTCCTCGCTGTTCAAACCCACGAGACAGGATATTGATCGCTGCGTTTGCGTCTCTGTCCATCTCGAATCCACACGCTGGCCAAGAGTGGTCTCGAACGCATAACGGGTTGTCTGTCTCTACACCACACGACGCGCACTCTGTGGTTGTCCCAGCTGGCTCGAGCTCAACAAAATGGGGTCCTTCACGTTTGCAGTTGTACTCAACGAATGTGGTAACCGTATCCCAGGCTGCTGAGGCCGTGTTCTGACTGTTCCCGGCCGATTCCAGCATGGACTTCACATCCAAGTCTTCGACAGCCACCACATCGTACTCGGTAGCGTAATAATTCGAGAGCTTGTGCAAGAAGTCGTGGCGTTTCCGCCTGACTCGCTAGTGACACTCGGCTACTCTCAGCCGTTGTTTCTCCCAGTTGTGTGAGCCCTGTTGTTTCCGCGAGAGCGAGCGTTGTTCGCGCGTGAGTCGCTCTCGTTCGTCTTGCAGGTCAAGTGAGCCGACAGCACGCCCGTCCGTGTCGTGAGCATACTTGAGAATCCCACCGTCAATCCCGACACAACGAGTAGGATTATCGGGGTTTTCGGGCTCGTCTTTGCCCTCGACACCAAACGAAGCGTACCACTCGCCAGTCCGTTCTTTCTTGATGCAACCCTCTTTGACGGTGACGTCCTCGGGAATTTCGCGGTGGTAACTGAGTGGAATGTCAGCGAGTGTCGAGAGTGAGAGGACGGTCTGGCCGTTCTTGTTGTCGAACTCGAAGCCAGATTGGACGTAGGTGAAACTCCGAAATCCGCTGGGTGCCTTCCAGTTGAGACTCCCGGCGTCGTACCCGTTCTGTGTGAGTTGAGAGAGTGTGCTTTGATGCTATCCTCGATTCGCATCACAGCAGCTTGTGCGACGGTCGAGTACAGGTTGGTGAGGTCGTCCCACCAGTTCTTGAGGTCTGGCAGTTGGTCACGGAGTTGGCGCACTCGTTGGATAAGCGTTCCCGCCGAGACAGGGATTTGCTCGAACTCGGTGAGTGCGTGGTTGTACAGTTGCCGACAGGTATCTCGGTGGTAGTCCAGCGCCTCTCGCTGGTCTTCGGTCGGGTGGAGACGATACCTGTAGGCGTAGTGCATTATTAGTATTCTCGTTCGTCAATGAGCTCGTCGAGTTTTGCTTGGACAAACGAGGAGAAATTCACCTGGTTCTCCTGAATCCATTCTTCTTGTTTTTCTGGGATAGAGATGGTTTTTCGCTTCGCCACACTGCAATTCACGTAATTTACGCGCATACCGATTATGATCTGCGTTGGGCTGAAACTCAGCGTCTGACCAGGTGATGACGGCGCTGTATCCCCGCCCTACTCACTCGGCTTCGCCTCGTTTCGTGAGGACGGGGGCTTAGCGCCTACACACTGCTAAACCGGTAGGTTTTCTCCTCGTTCTTCTGTGAGATTGGGGCCAATACCAGACAGATATCTGTTGGTTCGATAACTGCCACAGAGAGTCGCTCGGAGTCAGACACTTGACTGTCGGACAGCCAGAGTGAGCGAGCAGTTAGTTACCGCGGACGAGAACGCCACCGTGAGCCCCTTCTCGTTCTTTAGCCCCAGGGGGACACTTGATGAAGACGGCACCCTCCCGAGCCTCCGAAATCGTTCGGCCACCACAGTAGCTCAGTCCAGATCGAACGCCAGCAGCCAGTTCTCCAATCACCTCAGAGAGATCACCTCGATACGGTGTGAGGCCAGCTACCCCCTCTGAGGCCCCGATTTCGAGATCACGATCGGTGCGCTCGGCGTTTGCCTCCTGTGAGGCCATCCCTCTGGAGATTTTGAATTTCCCACTCTCGCGGTCAAGGATATCCCCGGGTGCCTCTGTCGTTCCCGAAAGAAGCCCTCCAAGCATGACCGCGTCTGCACCCGCTATCAGTGCTTTCGTCAGGCCACCAGAGGTTCGGATCCCGCCATCGGCGATAACCGTCACCTGGGCGTCGGCTTCGTCTAATGCTGTTACGGTATCCATCACCGCGGTGAGTTGCGGAACACCTGCTCCCGCAACCCGACGGGTTGTGCAGTGAGACCCCGGCCCGACACCCACTTTCACGCAGTCAGCACCCGCCGCAGCCAGATCGAGCGCGCCCTCAGCGGTAGCGACATTACCCGCAATCAGCGGGAGATCAAACGACTCGGCAAGACCCGAGATCACGTCCAGACACCGCTCCATGTGACCGTGAGCGACATCAACCACGATCGCTGCTGATCCGGCATCCGCCAGCGCCACTGCACGGTCGTGATATCCGTCGGCAATCCCGACCGCACCCGCAGCTTGTTGTCCACCATTCCGGACGCGGGTGATCATCTCCGCTTGCTCGGCTGGCGGAAGAAATCTATGTATCACCCCGAGTCCACCTTCCTCAGAGAGTGCCATCGCGAGTGCGGTCTCTGTCACCGTGTCCATCGCCGCGCCGGTGATTGGAACAGAAAGATCTAATCCAGATGCCAACTCAACCGAAAGGTCGACTTCTGATCGGGAATTCACCGCTGACCGCTGTGGCTGTATTAGTACGTCATCGTAGCTCAGACCGTCACGAATCTCAGGAACGGACATCCCTCAATAATAAAGTTGGTTGCCTCGTATAAACGTACTGCTGTGTCTGAAGGGATCTGAGAACCCACCTGCGGCTGCATCTGTCAACCGAGAGCGGTTGCCGAATGCACTCGAGAGCGACGCAGATGCACGCACACAAGGGTCAGTCCTTGAGGATGGCATGACACAGCCTGTCCGCCAGCCCGGTTCATGGCCAGTGCGAGTGGCTGTCACGGGACTCAACAACGAGAACAGCAGGCTCACAGGAAACGAGGAAACCCACGGCTTCAAATTGGGTAGCTGACTGAAGAAACGACAATTCAAAGTCGTCGTGCCGTCGGTTGTGTTTGACGGTGTCAGTTTGGTCCCCGAACAGGGAACCACACATCTCATATTGATGCCATATCATCTCGCTGTGTTGGGTTGTGGCCACCATGATCTAGGTTACTTCTTCTGGGAAAAGTTGCTACTGAGTGGTGCACCACGGCGAACGGGGCCGGTTCGGTCATGTCCCCACATCGGGAGGCTTCTGAGCTAGATGAGACGATCACGCGGCCGTCGATGATCGCCCTCTGGCGTTCGCCGGGAGTGTGTTCCAGCGGTTATATCTGTACTGGGACCCAACAGTTAGGCCAACTCAGGGGTCACGACCGCGCCACTGAAGGCCATTCCTCACGTATCTTCGGGTATGAGTGCGATGGAGGGAGTCAAACTGACGGTCCAGGCGGCCGAAAAGCGGGATGCCGGCCGCGGGATCGCTCGGCTTCCCGAGTCTGCCCGCCGGAGTCTAAACGTATTGAGTGGAGATACAGTGCTCGTGGAAGGAGATCAACCGGCTGTTGCGAAGGTCTGGCCAGGTGGGCCAGACGCCCGACAGGGATCACTGTTGATCGACGCAGATACCCGATCGAACGCCGGGGTTAGAGTCGGCGACACTGTCCGAGTGGCAGCCACCAGCGTGGAAGACGCCGATCGAGTCACGTTTGTGGCCCCCGCGAAACTATCGACGGTAGACGTGAGCGAGTCAGCAGTCGAGCAAGCACTGTCGAAAGACCTGCGTGATCGGCCGCTGAGAGCCGGCGAATCTGTCCACGTTGAGCGTCTTGGCGGATTAGAGTTCGTGGTGTCGAAAACCGATCCCACAGGGACCATCCGCGTGACAGCCGGAACCTCAATGAACATCGGTTACGACACCGACACTGCCAGAGACGCTGACAGCATAACTAGTCCCAACGGAGACGCTCGCAGCCCCGGCAGTGACGCTGTCTCCACAGACACGGCCGATACTGGCGGAGACGACAGTCCCAGAACTGCCTACGAGGATATCGGTGGGCTCGACGACGAGTTAGAGATGGTGCGGGAGATGATTGAGCTCCCGCTCTCGCGACCACGCGTGTTTCACCGACTCGGTGTGGATCCCCCGAAGGGCGTGCTTCTGCACGGTCCGCCCGGGACAGGCAAGACACTGATCGCCCGTGCGGTCGCTAACGAGGTGAACGCTCAGTTCATCACCGTCGACGGTCCCGAGATCATGTCCAAATACAAAGGCGAGAGTGAAGAACAGCTTCGCGACGTCTTCGAGCAGGCCAGTGAGGAGTCACCCACGATCGTCTTTTTCGACGAGATAGACTCTATTGCCGGCAAACGTGACGAGGAAGCTGACGTGGAAAATCGTGTGGTCGGGCAGTTACTCTCACTGATGGACGGACTTGACGCACGAGGAGAAGTGATCGTGATCGGTGCGACAAACCGGGTGGATGCGATCGACCCCGCACTCCGCCGTGGCGGGAGATTCGACCGCGAAATCAAGATCGGGGTTCCGGGAGTGGAGGGACGCCGCGAGATACTCGACGTTCACACCCGACGAATGCCCCTGGCGGAAAATGTCGATCTCGACCAACTCGCAGACCGAACACATGGGTTCGTCGGCGCAGATATCGAGACACTCAGTCAGGAAGCCGCCATGACGGCGATCAGGCGCGCCCGCAACGGCGGAGACACTGATCTGTCCGCGGTAGACGTGTCACGCCAGGACTTCGAGACCGCCATGAGTGGCATCGAACCCAGCGCTATGCGCGAGTACGTCGCAGAGACGCCGGCGACTGATTTCTCGGAGGTGGGCGGATTAGAGTCGGCACAAGAGAAACTCCAGCGGGCAGTCACGTGGCCGTTGACTTACGGCCCATTGTTCGATGCGGCGGAGACAGACCCACCGACAGGGGTGTTACTCCACGGCCCGCCAGGCACCGGAAAGACACTGTTAGCGCGGGCGATCGCCGGCGAGAGTCAGGTGAATTTCATCCAGGTCGCGGGCCCCGAGTTACTCGACCGTTACGTGGGTGAATCAGAAAAGGCTGTCAGAGAAGTGTTCGAACGGGCACGACAGTCCGCCCCGTCGATCATCTTTTTCGATGAGGTTGATGCTGTCGCGAGCGATCGTGACTCCACGGGCGATTCGGGAGTCGGCGAGCGCGTCGTCTCACAGTTACTGACCGAGTTAGACCGGGCGGCTGACGATCCGAATCTGGTAGTAATCGCAGCGACTAATCGCCGTGATGCCCTCGACCCGGCGCTACTACGGCCAGGGCGATTCGAAACTCACGTCGAAGTCCCCCATCCCGACCGACAGGCCCGTGAGGAGATCCTCGATGTCCACACCGCCGGGAAACCGCTCGGCCCAGACATCGATACCGGGACACTCGCCGAGGATACCGAAGGGTTCTCTGGGGCAGAATTGACCGCGATCTGTCGGGAGGCGGCATTACTCGCGATCCAGGACGTGACAGACGAACACGGCGCCGACGCGAACGAACATACCGACGAGATCGAAATCACGCACGCGCACTTCAAAATCGCTACCGATACTGTCGCCGCCTCTTATTGAACGCGAGAGGCCGGGACTCACGCCTGAACGCGTTCGAGCGTCCGTGCGAGACTCCCACCAGTTGCTAATCTCGGCTGACACTCCCGTCACTCCCCTTGTGGCGGGGGTGAGAAAAGTCACGTCTCTACACTGCCTTCGTCAGCGTTGAACGAGATTCGGTATTTCGTCTTTGAGAGTTCTCTGACCGTATTCTCATTCCAAACTATGATTGCCAATTTGTGTCGGCTTCTCAGGGTCATGTGGGTCGAGACTCATCGAGTATCATCATCAGGAAAATCGTCGGGGTCCGAACGACCCCTTACACTCGCCTCGGACTGCCTGTGAACTGCCTCGGGGTCAAGCCCCGAGGCTTCTTCCCACGGATTAATTTCTCACACTCCCTGTTTCATCATCGGTCTGATTCCCTCGAACGGATGAAACAGGGTCGTGGTCGGCTGGTTCACTCAGCCCGTTGCCATGCCGTCGCACCCTCACAAATGGAGGATTGTTGAGAGCAGGCACAGTTTGATTCAATTTCTCTAACCCTCTCGCACTGATT
>JAQCMZ010000278.1 GCA_028274825.1 Haloferacaceae archaeon | reverse complement strand
CTTCGACATCCTCGACGGCCCACTCCATGCCTGCAATGATCTGTTCGAAGGTTCCACTACAGCCGGCTCGACCGCAGTTATTCAGGACACTCCCCACTGCGAGATCAGCGTCCGGAGCGACGCCAATCGCCGTTCCGCTGGCATTCCCTCCGACAATCGTCCCCGAGACGTGAGTCCCGTGGCTCTGCGGCGATGGATCGGTGGGATCGCCGTCGATTGGGTTCCCGTCTGAGTCAAACGACTGAAACCGTGCGACATCGATATCTGGATGGTCGGCTTCCACGCCAGAGTCAAGAACCGCCACAGTGGCTCCGTCACCGCGGGCTTCGAATCGGTCACGAGCCGCTGGCACAGAGATCTGCTCGAGGCCGACAGTCACGTCTTGGTCCAGAGTCGTTGCCTCGGTAGTCGAGATATCGGCGTTGTCGACTGGGTTTGATCGACTGATACTAAACGACTCGTGGACGGTCTCGACCGTTTCGAACGCATCGAGCGCATCAAGTTCCGCTTCCGGCTCTGCCGACAGAGTGACGGCATTCACCAGCCAAAAACTGTTGCGCACACTCACACCCTCAGTGTGTTTAGCCCACTCGAGTACTTGCGTCTGCGTGAGTTCAGCATGCGTCTGCAGCGCGTCCGTCGAGATCTCGTCAGATACAGACGTGTCCGCGCCACGGCCATCCTCATAATACGGTTCGAGTCGCACCACAATCGTCCCGTCAATCTCGTCTGGATCGCCGTCAAGCCATTCGACAGTGTCTTGTGCGTCTTCGCCGTCAGACGTTGCAGTCACCACCCCGATTCCCGGAGAGATAACCGGGAGTAAGACAGCGACTGAAATGATGACTGTGAGCGATTTTCGGACGAAATGTGACACGTGCGAGGTCCTCCTATCAGACGGACCAGTGACCGTGTGAGTGAGAGAGATGGCCGGCTGGCCGGTGTCACACACGCCGGTTAGTCCGTGTGTGAGATACTCTGTATCTCGATAGGTTTGTGTATTTCTCTGGATTTGACAGGCTGGACCGTGATCATGGCTGGAGGAGATACAATCCCCCTCATCATGACCGCACTGTCAGGACAAATCTACAGCCAAACCGGCCGAGAGTGAGAGGCCAGATACTTGGAGAGCCCGTCGGATTGTAATATTCTAAACTCCGACCTCTCGAAGAGCGCCCTCGAGGATGACGGCCGTGTGCCCGGTTACACCGTCAGTCCAGAGGAGTGTGATATGACGTGGGTGGCGACAACCGAGACTGTCACGGCCAGAATCACTCGATTAATCCGGACCGGCGACCCCGTTCCCGGTGCTGGCCGCGTCGCTCGTGGACCCGCGACGCCTCTCACCCCCGTCCTGTGAGCGTCGGGTGTTGTCAGGTCGTTGTGGAGCGACCTTCACAGACACTCCCCCGGTGTTCAGGTGCAGATTCCAGTTGACGCTTAGAGGAGGAGCTCAGAGGGGACTGCAGTCGCCTGCTGGGTGCGGTGGTGTCCCGATACGGCGAAGCCTCGATGTCCCCGAGAGACTTCACTGAGCAAGCCGCGTTGTCTGGGGCTTGACCCTGTGGATCACTGCGAGGGACGGCGGAACCGCCCTCGGGCCGGTGGAAGATTGCCCGTGGCTGGGGGATCTCGCACCGCGATGCTTTCACTGCGGAGTTCATACAGAATGATGAGAAAGGGCCAATGCACACACATCCACCGCTTCCGTCCATCGATACGGCTCCGGATACGCTGCTTGACGGGCATCTGTGGATCGAAGAACTGATTGACGGGCTCACATTCCGGTTCCGGATGCGCGAGTCAGGACTCTTCGAGTTTGGCGACACGGAGCGGGAGTTTGACACTGATCGGGTTCCACTGGCGTACCGTCACGCGGTTCGGGCGGTCCGAAACCAGTTCGACCGTGACCAGTTCCGTCGGGCACTCGACAGTGTCGAATCGGTGACGTTCCTGGCCGTTGCGGTTGGTGGTGGCGAAACCCCGTACGATTGGGCGCGAACGCCGTCAGTCCTCGGGACAGACGTGTGGAACGGAAACACGGAGCGATATCTCCCGTTAGACAGTTCGAGACAGGTGTTCAAGCAGGTTGGTATTGAGCCGGTCAACACCATCGACAGAGAAGTTCGTGGCAGAGATTTCGACACACGAGCGTACAGCGTCCCTATCTCAGAGTGGTATGACGGTCCTGCGTTCGGAGTCGTCCTCAGAGACAAGACCGGGAATCGGGCTGCAATCCGACCGGACAAATCCCTGCCAGCCACTGACCAGCCGACTGAAGTCGATGAAATCGCGACACAACTCTCTGAGAGGTGGCTCGATCAGGTAATACAGGACGTCTCCCGCGAAGACGGCGAAGACACGGTCGAGCGGGTGGTGACTCGGTCGGTCGAGCGACTCGCTCGAGAGGGCCGGCTTCCCAAACACACAGGGAGTGCTGCAGAATCGGAGTTCCGGGCAGTCGTGAACGACCGAGTGAATCGGCATCTGCGTGGGTGATTCAGCGTGAATGGCCCCTGGTAGCGGCTCTTGTCGCTGGGATCTCTGGGCTCACGGCGGAACCAGCGTTTGACCTCCTCCCCGTCCTGAAGGACGGGGCTTTCTCCTCGATTCTCGGTGAGCCAACGGCTGCAGCCGTGGGTAACTGACAAATCAAAGTCCGTGTCCAACACCACACTGGTCCTGATCAATCCGACTGGTAGCGGTGCGAGCCGGCCTCACCTGGCTCGTGGGATAGACACATTGGGCAATTCTGTCTCGATTTGTTCGCGGCGGTCGCTGAATTCTCCGGGCAGGACGAGTCGCTCGCCGAGTTTCTCGATGGGCTCATCGGAGTCGTATCCAGGGCCGTTCGTCGCGAGTTCGAACAGTATTCCGCCGTGCTCTCGGAAGTACACAGACCGGAACCAGTGGCGGTTGATCTGGGCGGTGGGTCTGAGTCCGTCAGACTGAGCAATCTCGCGCATGCTCGTCTGATCGTCGTCGGTCGGTGTTTGAAACGCCACGTGATGGACAGTGCCGTGCCCCTGACGCCCGCCCTCAATGGTCGGAAGCACATCCACGTGCTTCCCGACGGGCCCCTCGGCCGAAAACCGAGTGCGTTCATCACCCGGCGTATCTCCGGGTGCCTGTTCGGTCCCGACCTTTTCCAAGCCCATCTTTTCGAGGAGATCGTGAGTCGGTCCCGGATCGGCCAACCAAAGCGTCACAGAGTGAAAGCCGCGAATAGCCACCTCATCCGGGACGAACTCCGTCCAAGGGCTGGTCGGGTCGTCGTCTGGAATGGCTGTGGCGACTAATTCGACAGGAAGCCCGTCTGGATCGCGAAACGGGAGCACCGTCTCTCCGAACCGTTCGGTACGCTCGCCGTGCTCTACGCCACGGTTGTTGAAGCGAGTCTCCCAGTAATCGAGACTGCCCTCCGGAACTCGAAATGCCGTCCGAGACACTTGCCCGGAGCCGATTTTGCCGTCCGCGAGATCTTCCCACGGGAAGAATGTCATACTCGTTCCAGGAGTGCCACGTGCGTCGGCGAAAAAGAAATGATAGGTAGTCGGGTCATCTTGATTAATCGAACGCTTGACCAGTCTGAGCCCGAGTGTCTCTGCCCAGAAGTCGATATTCTGCTGGGGATCGCCAGCAACACACGTCACATGATGAATCCCGGGAGTTGATGGGTCATCTGCCATTGGTAAAGGTAAAGTCCGGAACTACTTGAATTGGCGCTGATGCGGGTGACACAAACGGCCCTGAAGCCGTGTGACGACTCCCGGTGTGATTTCGTCTCGAGTGTGGTCTCACACCCATAACAGTCCTTGGCAGTTTGGGGACTGTTATTCAGTCCGGGGCTGCGGCAGGGAGGATATCTTTCAGACAGTGACCGTCAGGGAATAATCGGTCCGAATCATCTCACTGAATTCTGAAAACTCTCCCTCGGGGACTTCCCCAGTTTCGAGTGACGCCGCTCGTCGTCCGGTCGGAGTACCCGAAGGTGGACAACGTGGACGTGCCGTGGTGGTGGAGCCGAGACGACCAAGCGCAGCTGCGCCACCGCCTGGAGAAGCTCATCGAGGGCGGC
>JAQCMZ010000276.1 GCA_028274825.1 Haloferacaceae archaeon | reverse complement strand
CTCGGCTGAGTGACACGGTACGCGAGTACACCGTCAGGTGTCGGGTCGATGCTCGGATCGGCGTCAGAAACTGAAAGCGCCGAGAGTAGTCCACCACCACCCTGGATCTCTGATGCGAGAAGCTCCGCGATACGTTTGCCATCGGTCAGTTCATCACGGGCCATACAGCTGATATCACACTCGGTGTGAATGGACTTTCCGACTGGGTGATAGCAGACCAATCCGTGACATTCAGAGACGACATTTCAGCCTGGTTCAGGCGGTCACTCTCGTTCGTGAAGGGTGCCGAACCCGGCAACTATACCGACCTCTCGCCTGCGTCGACACGCTTCGAACCTGGATTAGCTCCGCAACTCGACACCCGTGACACGATTGCAGGTCAGCGCGGCTGACGGCTGTCATCTCGGCCAGCCGATGGCTCAAATGCACGCGTGAAGTCCCGGTTATTTAACGCAAACAAACCCGATAGGAAAGAGGCTCTGTGATCGCACGTTACCCGCTTCAGGGCGAACTCCCGAGACTCGTGAGTAAACTCCTGTTTCACCCGAATTGCTCGAGTGACCCGAAACAGGTCTCTCGCACAGCATGGCATAGCATGACACGTCATGGCTACCGGTGTATCCCTGACAGCCGATCCCGCCGAGGACGGAGCTACCGAAGACCAGAGTGACGCAGACAGCGCCGCCGTCACTCGGCCGACTCAACCAGTTGTTGACGGACCTGTGAAGCCAGCCCAGCGACTCGGAGCCCCTGATTATGTGCGTACAGAACGGCCGCTGCCTCGATGGTAATATCGAGGGCTCGCTGACGTTCGTTAATCGCGGCGACAGCCTCCTGCTTCTCGACCCCAGAGTCGACGATAGCGTCCAGCGCACGCTCGAAGGTGGACTGTTCTCTGAGAATCGATTCATCGGGGCTAAACCCCTCCGGGATCGTCACCGTGGCAGGGTCGAACGCAGGTGTGAGTTCACCACCACGGCTCTCGAGTAATCTGCGCCCCCTGGCAATATCGATGAGCCGCTTGACCTGGTCTGGGGTAAACCAGTCACGGTCCATCGATAGTGCGACGACGAACTCCCCTTCGCCCAGTTGGTCGGCCCCCCGCTGACGGAATGGGACTGCGACTGTCGTCTCCAGGCTCATACTGTGACAGATTCATCGGCTCAGAAAAAATCTATCGGAGAGCATCATCAGACTGTCACCGGCTCGTAACCTGCTTGCATGATATTCGTCTCTGAGTCTGTGTGTAGCTCACGGCTGAACGAGACAGATCTCTGTGCACTCTGGACACTAGGGAGACGCCAGCACACGCGGGCGGTGACTCACAGACACCGGCGGTCCGACTCCCAGAGACAGAACCTGAACGGTAGGTTCTACTTTCCACGAGCGACAGTCAGTGTCACCTCTCCGTCAATGAATACGTGGGTGTGCGAGTGACCGTGACAGGCGACCAGCCACATGCGGTAAGTGTCACCGCTGGATGAACTGGACCGACTGCCTACTCTCACACCGAGAGAGGGACGACACAGGTGAGCAGACTAAACGCATTAGAATCGACTTCTGCGGTATTACCGTCGGTACGTCTTCCCGCGGCGCAAGCCGTGGGCGTCCGTGCTGGTCCCGCTGTGAGAGTTCATGCTGAACGCCAGTCACTCAGAGACGGGGCGGTCACACGCTTGAGTCGAACGGTTCAAGTGCGCGGTGACTATGTTAGAAGACATGAAAGACCAGGGACGCTCCACACGAAAGCGGACGGGCGGACGGCGGCAAACTTTCCGGAAGAAGAAGCGACACGAACTCGGTCGCGAACCAACCGAGACGACGGTCGGTGAAACGCGGATTCGGATTATCGATGTCCGCGGTGACGAGCAGAAAGAGCGAGCCCTGTCGACGAATGTCGCCCAGGTGGCAGACGGCGGAGAGACGACCGAAGCGGAAATCCAAGATGTTGTCGAGAATCCGGCGAATGTAAACTACGTGCGACGAAATATCGTCACTAACGGAGCGATTGTCGAAACGAGCGAGGGTCGTGCTCGTGTGACATCTCGACCGGGACAAACCGGGCAGGTCAACGCTGTTCTCGTCAAGTGATTCAATTACACCGACAAGACTGGCAACGCCGCTGTGAAGGCGTATCGGAATTCAGCCGTGAGCACTGTTTTTGTCCGCTTGGGAACTGCATCCCGGCTGGGACGGACGCGCGTCAGGATCGTCAGTCCCGCTCCTGACAAGAGAAGACAAGAGAAGACAAGAGAATCAGGGAGAGGGGGCTGTCTCTTGGAGTGCAGTCTCGGCGATGTTACCGCCGTAATCGCCACTCCGAAGCACAGAGTCGACGACGAGCCCCAGATACTGTGCCTGAGTTGGGTCGAGATCGCGAAGGAGTTCGTCGATCTGTTGCACCCGGTAGTCCATCTCGCGCACTTGGCTGCGGGCCTCGTTAGCCATCATCGTGGCCTCGCTGGTGTCGTCCTCAAACAGCGAGTTCATCGCCATGTCGATAACCTCAATTGCGTCATCGTGGAGATTGTCGATGGCGTTCAACACATTATCTGGAATCTGCTCATCGATGTTGCGCGTGAGATGAGCGATTTTCGTGGCGTGATCGGCAATTCGCTCAAGTTGACGAGCACACGAGTGGTAATCAAAGCAGATCTCGCGCGGTAACCCGAGTTCGGCGGCCGCCCGTGGCGTTCGAAGTGTCGACCTGAAAATCCGTGACACGACCATCCACAGTCGGTCCACATCGTCGTCTCGAGTGATGATATCTTCTGCCAGGCCGTCGTCGAGGTTGCGCAGCGCCGTCAGTGAGTCCTCAAGCATCGACTTGGCGATGAGCCGCATACGTGTGACTGCGTTGTGAATTGACAGCTCTGCGGAGTCTAACAAATCCCGAACGACAACTCGTTTAGAGGTTTCTTCGACGACCTCCAGACCCACAAGACTCTGTACAGCATCTCGGATTGTGCCTCGCTGGTCGGTCGACATGTCCGGGCTCTGGAGAGCAATCACGTCGAATCCGGCGACGTACATCGTCATCACAGCTCGGGTAAGGGCTTCACCCGAGAGACCTGCGACATCTAATTGGCCACGAGTCTGTTCATCATCCGTCGATGGGGTGAGGAACAGAGAGTCTCCGTCTGGAAAAAACGTGACCTCGCTGCCGGCTTCGATTCCGACATCGGTCGCCCACGCTTTTGGCAGTGACACTGTAAACGTCGAACCTCCCGTGACTTGGACCTTTCTCGTCTCCATACGCGTAGTGCGGCATTCATATATATAAATTCTGTTGATTATATATCCACGCATAAGATGATTATACCGACCAATAGGCCAGTTATCGTGACATCTTTGCGTAGACTCGCGAGCTTGTGCTTTCTCTTGATTGTCGCTCTGTCCGAAAATATTTATCGTATGATAAAAATGAATATACTTATATAGACATATTTCTGGAGATCATGAGTCCGATTGTAGATGCGCCTTTTTGAGGCCCGTTGCGAGTGAATTTGGAGGTTTCACCGATGATCAGCTGCCGACGGGTTTATATGTATGATCGTGTAAATTCGGTCATCATGGGGGATCCCAACAAGGCCATTCTGGCTCACTTCGCGTCAAGATCTTCAGGACTCTCCTACAGTCGCACGGATCACACAGCCTGCAAAGCAGGATTTATGCGATGTGCGCATAGATATGTCACGGCAAAATTACCAAAGTCGGTTAGACGAACTGCGAACGGACGTACTGTACATGAACGAACTTGTCTCCGATCAACTCCGGACAGCGCTTGATGCACTCGAACGGGGGGACGCGGAACGCGGCGAACAGGTGATCACAGACGATGCTGAGATAAATGAGATGTATCTCGAGTTGGAAAACACCTGTACAAATCTTATTGCGCTCCAGCAACCTGTCGCCGGTGATCTTCGGTTCATCGCCGCGACATTCAAGATCATAACCGATCTCGAGCGGATCGCCGACCTGGCGACGAACTTAGGCCGGTACGCTGGCGAGGCCGAACGAGAGCGATTCCCAGACGTAGACATACAGCGGATCGGTGATGAGACGCTTGCGATGCTTGAGCAAGCAACACAGGCGTACGCTAACGAGTCACCTGCGAGTTGTTATGAGGTTTCCGAGCGCGACAACCAGGTTGATGCCCTCTGTGAGGCTGCCAACGAAAGTGTCGTTCGCGACCTCATCAATCGTGAAGCACTCGATAACGAGAGTCTTCACACGATTATGAGGGATGTCTCCAGGCTGCTGTTGACGATTCGTGATCTTGAGCGCGTCGGAGACCACTCGGTCAACATCGCCGCTCGAACAGTCTACATGGTAGAAAACGACGATGAGCTCTTGTACTAAACGAATTCACTAGGTCGGAAACTGACCCGTTCAACGAGATGACGAACGAATAGTACGATCGCTGAAACGGAGCAGGTGACGGGGCGCAGAAGCGGTTCTGTACAGGAGGGGGCTGGCCGAGCCCAGACAAGCCCGGATCAGATGAAACGAGTCCAGATCAGACCAGCCTAGATCAGGCGAAATCAGGCTTGGACTGGCCTACTCGTCGGTGAGCGACGCTGCTAATCGGTCGAATGCAGGCTCGGGGACGCCCGCCATCTGTGCCGCGGCCGCCGTCGTGCGTTCGCCTCGTCGATACCACTCTGTAGCACCGATTCGCCGGGCAGTCTGGATCGCGCCCTCTGGGGTCTCAGGTGCGGGTATACCCGATGTCGTCTCTGTGGCTGTTGCTGCGGTCCTGTAGGCCCGGACAGTGTCGGTCGCCAGAGCTGCAAGATCGACGCTTTCGGGGCCGTCGTCGGAAGCAACCCTTGCGGCCCGGTAGAGCCGACACGAGACTGCCAACGCAGCCGAGGCAGCTTGCCGCGAATCAGTCGGAGACCGCTCGGTGGCGACGAGCGCCGCGTTGATTGCCGCGAGAATCACAGCCCGTTCAACAGTGTGTTCACCTGCGTAGCCGCCGGCAACAGCTTCAGCAATCTGTGGGAGCTCGGAGCCTAGTAGTTCGGTAACCGCACCCCCCTCGATGGCGGTCAACCCTCCGAGGGCTGCGAACTCGCCTAGTTCGTCGTCGAGACGCGCTTCGAGAACGCCGGCCGCTGTGTCGAATCGCTTCTCCGGGGGTATCGAGAGGGTATCCGTGACAAGAGTGTCAATCACGTCTTGCGGTTGGGCCGCGACCATTCCGAGCATCGTCTCAAACCGATCGAAGGCAGACTCAACTGGCTCAAAGGGATTTTTACCGGCGCCTGACATCTGACTCCGCTGGTCGTCTGAGAGCGGCTCCGACTCCGCGTTCGAGCCCGAATCGGCGGGCCGGTCTGCGGCTGTGTCAGAGTTGTTCTGGGATTGGTCCCCGTAATTGTCCATATTTCTGGTCGAGTCGGCACGGGTAAGAAAGGACCGACAACTTGAGGCTACCCGTGTGAAATACGGATATTTCACAACCCACTTACACGCGGCTACCAGATAATTAGATAATGTATACTGTCGTGGGCGGAGGGATCGCAGGACTCGCGACAGCCTACCGACTCCAGCAACACGGTCATCAGGCCCACGTGTACGAGGCGAGCGAGGATATCGGCGGGTTAGCAGCACTGTATGAAACCGCCGGCGATCCTCTCGAGAAGTATTACCATCACCTCTCGAAATCCGAAGAGACGATTGTCGAACTTGCCGAAGAACTCGGCGTCGGCGATCGGGTGAAATGGCGGATCGGAAGGAACGCGTACTACGTGGACGGAGTGGTCCATCCACTCGACAAGCCCTGGGAGATCCTCGCGTACCCGCACTTGAGCACATACGACAAGTTCCGGTTGGGAATGCTGACGCTGGAAGTCGATGTTCGGGGCGGGATTCCGGAGATGAACGCGTACGAAACCCTGGAAGCATACGAAGACGTTCCTGTCAAAGACTTCCTTTTGGATCACGCTAGCCGCGGCGTGTACGAGCAGTTTTTCGAGCCGCTGTTGGAGGCGAAGTTTGGCGACCGGAAAGAGGACATTTCTGCAGCCTGGTTGCTGGGCCGGATCAAGTTCCGCGGCGAGCGCGACCCGCTCCGCGGGGAGATTCTCGGGTATTTCGACGGGTCATTCGGTGTCTTATTAGAGGCTCTTGTGGACGCCGTCGGTCAGGAAAATATTACGACCGGCGCCCGAGTCACTGATATCGAGATTTCCGGGGAGACCGCCCCGGTGGGGTCGCCAGCCGGGATTACAGAAAGTGGATCCAGTGAGAGCTCGGCAGACGAACCAGAGCCTGCGAGTGACGGTGGCGACGTGATCGCCGGTCGTGACGCCTCGGACGCACCGAGTCTGGTGAACGACACTGAATCCAGCGAGGTGACGAAGGCAAATCAGTCTGGTACCGTAAAGTCCGTGACGGTCGAAACGGCTGATAAAACACGAACACGGCCCACCAAGGGTGTCGTGATCGCGACTATGCCGAACGTTCTGGAGTCGCTGACTGGCTACGTCTGTCCGATCGACTTTCAGGGAGCCGTCTGTGCGGTCGTGACGATGGACGAGTCACTCACCGATACGTACTGGCTCAATATCAGTGAAGACGTGCCGTTTGGGGCGTTGATAGAGCACACCAATTTCGTGCCTCCCAAACGATACGGCGGTGAACATCTCATGTACGTTGCCAGCTACATCCAATCACGCGAAGAGCGGCTCTGGCGTGCCAGTGATGAGGATGTTCGCGAGTTGTGGCTTGAGGCGATTGCCGACCTGTTTCCCGACTTTGATCGCGAAGCCGTCACGCAGTTCCGGATATCCCGGAACCCCCGTGTCGCGCCGGTGTACGAACGGGGATATCTGGAAACTGTCGTTCCGTATGACTTGGGAGACGCCGTCGGAGAGGGGGTCTATTATGCGGGGATGGCAAGCCGCGCACAGTATCCCGAGCGGTCTCTCAATGGAGGCGTCGTGGCCGGGTTTGAGTGTGCCGATCGAATCGACCACGCCTGACAGACCCGGCCGCCACCGGCATGAGCCCATTGTAGTCGTTCTGAAACCGCCTGTAAATCTCAAATACACCAATCGAGCCCAGTCGGACGTGCCTATCTTATCGAATTACGCGAGTCTTTACTCCCCAGAAATGGCTCGTCGAGAAGCGCGAGTTCCACCCCGTCACCCGCTAGTCACACGAGAACGAAACGAAAGGCCCACGGCTTGAGCCGTGGCCGACGATATGAAAAGGAGGATACTCAACAGTGGCTGGTTCGCAGGCCGGTTGTGTTGGTCATGAACGGACGCCAGTTCGAGGCCAATCACAGAGCCTCTCGGTTCTCGCGTATCCAATCTTCCGTTTACGCGCACAGATTAACCGCTGTGTCGGCATCCTAGTGCGGTGTATTGCGTTGCCGTGGGTCGTCCAGAAAAGCGGGCAATTATAGCTGGAACAGGCGCACTCCCACGTCGTTCACGGCGTGGATACGCCCCGTCACAGCGGCAATTCCCGACGGGTTTGTTCCAAAACACCGTCTCTGCAAGCGCCGGCGCACTGGGGACGACCCCAGTGTAGCCGAGTGCCCGACAACTGGCGGTTCGAGTGTCCGCCCAGACTGAAAACAGAGTGTGGCC
>JAQCMZ010000259.1 GCA_028274825.1 Haloferacaceae archaeon | reverse complement strand
ATCAACTGCACGACGTGCTGCTTCGCTATCGTTGGACACCAGCGGGATATCATCGAGAATAGCGTCGAACTGCTGGCCAGTCGCTGTTGTCGGGTCGATACCGATTCCGACCTCGGTGTAGACCAGCGTTGGGACAACGAGCCGTTCGTCGTGTATCTCGTCAAGCTTCGCAACCGCTCCTGCATCGTCAGCGAGCAAGTCGATCAGAAAGCACGAATCGAGAATCACCGTTCGACCCGGTCCTCGCTGTCCATACGCTCGTCTACGTCTCTCCGGAAGGACCGGGAACTCGCTCGAATCCGTGCTACCTCGTCGTCGTCTGCTAACCCGACCAGTCCGTACAGTGGATGCTCCTCCTCGTTGAGGAAGCGGTCGATAACGTCGCTAAAGGATTCGTCGTCGCTCTTTTCACGCCGCAACCGTTCGTACGTCTCTTCTTTGAGACTAATTGTTTTACTCGCCATCTGTGTGTCTGTGTATTCTTACTCTGTGTATATATTGGTTTGTGGCTACGCGACGCAGTTCTTCTATCGGGTCGAGAGCGCGGGAGCGTTCTGGCTGTTTACAGCTTCAATACCGTCGTCAAGAGGCCCAAGGAGGAGGTGGACACCGATGTCAAACCGGCGCACGTCGAGAATCCCAGCGAGTATCTACGTCTATGACATTTGTGCCGACTAGACAAAAAATCAAAGCGGACGCCGGTTGGGGGTTTGAAATCGGTTTCGAGGGGTTCCGACGCGTCTGCGTGCAGTCTCAGTGAATCATATGCCACCGTAACTCAGGTAAAATAGCGCGTCCGATTCGAAACACTGCTAACGTCGATTCATTAACCAACACTATCGGTGACTGTGGCCATCTGTTGGTTAAGACATGTCGCTCTTATGCAAAGCTGCGGAAAGACCGTATAGTTACACTGAGCCGACACTAATTGGGGGATATGGTTTCTGCTCAGCCAGCGTTCGGCGGGATGTTTCGGCAGCTGATTGAGCTGGGTGTCGTCGAGGTTGATACGGAGCCGCTCGATGCCCGCATCGAGCGGCGACTCAAGGAATTTTGGAGGAGTACGTCCTGTCCACGCTGCGGTCATCAGAGCATCGTCACATGGGAAGAACTCGACCGAATTTGGTGCCGTAACTGCAATTTTAAGCCGGTTTTCACCTATGGAACGCCGTTCCATGAGAAGCACCTCACCGCAGGAGAGGTGCTTCTCGCTTTCACGCTCTACGCGGACACATTGCTCAGTATCAACCAGATCGCGCCGTTCCTCGGTCGGGCCTATAGAACCGTTCACACGGCGATTCGAGAGGTGGAAGCCGCAGTTCAGCGCGGCTTTCCCGTTGTCTGGAGCCTCCTCGACCAAACCATCAGTGGGCCGACGCAAGTCGACGAATCCGGGAAGGTCTGTTCGGGCTACAAAGGCCAAGAGCCGCCGCGGAACAGCCGTTCTCGCGGCGGCTCGTCCCGGTCTGGTCGCTCACGCTGGCGGGGGCGTCACGGTGATCAGTTGACGCTCGTCGCGGCGTGCCGCGACTCGCTTCGTATGATTCGCGGGCAACGTGGAATCGACTATGAAGGCGATCTTGAACCGGTGATTCAGGAGGCTGAAGACCTCTCCCAGCCGCTAGGAGAGGTCTGGACTGACGGACTCCAAGCGTACCGACAAATGGAGTTCGACCATCGAACAGTCGTCCACAAAGAGCGGTACGTATCGTCCGACGGCGTCCATATTAACCAAGCTGAGTGCCTGTTTTCGCTCGTCCAGCCATGGCTGCGGAAGTTCCGCGGCCTGTCCAAGCAGGGCTTGGAGCAGGCCGCTCACACCGTCGGCATCGTTCGGTCGCGCAACCTAGCTGGTGAATCCACCGATTCAGTCATTGACTGTCTCATTATCGGGGCGTTCCACAGTTCTACATAAGAGCGAGCCTCGGAATGGGCATTACCCTTCCCGACCCTCGACCCAGTCCTCAATGAGGGCGACGGGTATCTCGGCTGTATCTGCCTCAATGTGGCGGATGACCTCGACAGCGAAATCGTGATAGTGGCGCTGTGAGAACTCAACGTCGGCGGTGTGATCGAGTAGGATGCCGAGGGCCAGTTGATGCGGGCCGCTTCCCTTGTACCCCCACTGGAAGCCCGACGGTGATCGGTTCGCAACCTCTTGCGACTGGTCGGGTTTGAGTTCTGCTCCGTTTGGACGGAAAACAGTCCCCGGCCCACCTTCTCCATCGCGCTCTAAGGAGTATGCTGACATCGTCCGTGACTGCACACCTGCTCAATACGACTTGCGCGGACATACGATCCGGGCTTCGCAGCGTTGCGGCATCTGTCAGCGAAAGGAGAGTGTGGCTGAAATGCGGTCAACAGAAATTTTGAGTC
>JAQCMZ010000258.1 GCA_028274825.1 Haloferacaceae archaeon | reverse complement strand
GCGACCATACTGTTGAACGCCGCCGCAATGTCAGACATAGCGTCGCGTTCGCTTTCTGTATCCAACCGAACAGTCAGATCACCCCCCGCACACCCACGCATCACTTCCCTGTACTCCGTCGCTTTGTTTTCGAGGCGGGTGTTGAGTTCCTCGATCTCTGCCCGTTCCTGTTCGACCGCTTCCTTTGCCTCTTCGGCCTCTCTCTGGGCCTGTTCGGCTTCCTCGATCCGGTCGTTGAGTTCTGCGCGGATCGAGTCACGCATGTTTCCGAATGCCTGGTACAACTCTCCGATCTCGTCGCGGTGGGAGGTCTCCAGGTCGACGTCGAGTTCCCCGTCCTCGATCCGCCCTGCTTTGTCCGCAAGTGTCCGCAGTTCCGATATCGTGTTTCGCCCGACGGTCGCTCCGATCGCGCCGAATCCGACAATCGCGGTTATTATAAGAATTATTATATTTTGTGAGATCGTGTCTTCGAGACTGAACACGTCCCCTTCGGGTGCCCGCGTCAGAAGGACCCAGTCGAACGACTCCACGGGTGTGTAGCCAGCGACGAACGACCCGTCCCCGGCCGTGCCCTCGGTGAAGTCACTCGCACCACTCAGCCCGGCCTCTATTTCTGGGGAGACAACACCGTCGTCTCCGGCATACTGGTTCCCGACAGTCTCAGGGGCCGCCGAATGAAACACCGTCTCACCATCACTGTTTACGACGACTGTGTCGCTCGAACCCCCGCCAACGTCTAACGCACTGGCGACGCTGTCGAGGTTCGTGACGTAGACGATTGCACGGTCGTCGTCACCCGGAACCGGTGTTACGAACGTAATAACGGTCACGTTTGCAACAGCAGGATTGAACGCTGTCACAACGACTTCGTCGTCAGCTAACGCCGTGAGATCCTGCTGGGCCCAAGGTGCCCCTTCCTCTGCCGGATTGCCACCGACGCGGTCCTCGAGCGTACTCGCGAGTATCTCCGTGCTGGTTGCGTCGATGTAGTGGACCGCTCGTGCGCCGCCGGTCAACTGATCGTCCTCGACGAGTCGGTTGACGTACTGCTGAATCTCGTCTTCGTCACCGCTGGTCATCGTTCGGGAACTGGCGATGTGGCGCGCGACGGTCTCGGAGTTTGTCGCCCACGTGTCCAGTGCCGTCGAGTCCGCTTTCGCGGACGCTACCATGTTCTGTTCTGCATCGTCCGCGATTGCAACACTGGAACTGAAAAACAAAAACGCACCGATCGCTGCGATCAGAACGATCACCACGGCGAATCCGCCGAGTAACTTCAACATCCGACTTTCCCGAACTGTCCCGAGCAGCGGGATCGACGACCCGCTTTTTGCGGTCCCGTCTGTCTCCCCGGGTTGACCTTCTGGCTCAGTCATGGCTCCTCTCACCGTCTCTTTCCGTGGGGTCGACACCTATGGGCCGAGTCACCAGCGCAGGGCAATCGGTTAGTCTCATACTATGTGGTGTGAGACCGGAGAGCATATTTGAACTACCGGGGTACCGGCAGCGAGATTCCCGTCCACCAAAGATTTAAGTTCATTCACTCAGAGCTGAGTTTATTCACTCAACAGCCGAGTTGATCCAGCTACCCCGACACCCCAATGTCGTCGCCAGCTCCCCGGTAAACTCGGAGAGGGCCACTCATACTGTTGGCTGTACGTCTTTCAAGAATTTCGCCACGTGGTGGCGAATATCGTAGATCAGTTACAGCCAACAGTATCACTCAGTCGTTCCTTCGTCGTCGTGAAGCTCCTCACAGTAGGCGAGATGTCTCGGTAACGTCGAAGAGATTTCCGTGTCACAGTAGGGACAGTGATCGAGCGTCATACAGAGATTGTTGGGGCTTGTGGTTGTACCGGGACTGGTCGGGACACCTTGGTTCAGCGCTCAGACAACCTGTCCCATCTGTCGTTGATCATCAGTTTCAGTTCCCTGGCATTTTTGCTGTCCGGATCAAGCACGTACGCGTCGTCTGTTCGGTGCATACCACATCGTTAGCTCTACCGATAAAAAACCGTAGCTGAG
>JAQCMZ010000241.1 GCA_028274825.1 Haloferacaceae archaeon | reverse complement strand
GCGATTGGCCGTGTGAACGACCTCGCACCAGAGTATAATATACGGATTGTCGGACCGCCGCCAGTTGGGCACTAAAGAAGCCGTAGGCACGAGCAGTCTGCTCCAAGCCCTGCTTGGAGAGGCCGCGGAACTTCGCCAAACATGCCATTGAGGACGATCGGCTGGTCAGGATGTGGCTCAAACTCAAACTCAGCCATTCACATTCTCTGACACCAAAATTCACACAGGACTTCCGTCTGGTTGCTTTCTGGTCACATTCACCTCCCAAGAACGTGTATACGAATCAGTACCTGACTGCTGACCTCCCCGTTCCACAACGTCCACCCTGCGCACCACCGACATCGTTCTTCTGCTTGAATATCATTTTTGGGCGCGATCTCTCGGCTCTGTACCGTGTCCTGCGTCCCCCGGCTGCGTCCTGGGCCCCGGTTGCCGACGTAACATACAATTCCACCTGGGGCGAAATGGCACTATGTCAGGTGCCGCCACGTCCCGCCTGTCGGCGGTGGTGTTCTGCGGGGCGCTGGTTGCTGTCGGCGTCGGAGCGGCCGTTGGCTTGGCCACTATCCCGCGTGTTGGGACGTTTCTGGGGATGCTTCTTGGCGGGTTCCTCGTCGGTGTTGGGATTTCACCCCGCCCGCTGGCTGAAAGCGCTATCGCCGCTGCGGTAGTTAACCTCGGCATCATCGCCTCCACCGGCGTTCCGGGGCGCGGGATCATAGGAGCGATAACGGCTCTCGGGTCGGTTGCCCCGGAGACGCTGCTACCATCGCTTGCGCTCAGCGCCGCTGCCGGCGGCTTCGGCGCACACCTCGGCGATGACCTACGCGACGGACTCTCGGAACCGCTTGAGGACTCCAGTGTCACCGGGTCCGGATCGGCGTCGTCCCCTGACCGAGCGCGGAGCACCACAGCCGACTCTACCGGCGGTGACAACGCCGCATCTACGACCACCGATATCGACCGCGAGACGGTTCGGGAGTCCGCAGACGAGTAGTGACAGCGGTCCGCGCCCGCCTGCCTTTCCCGGGCTGCGCGCGTGGTCCTCTACCCTCGGACTTTGGGTTTTTATGTATACACACGTATGATACACAATGACAGACCGGAGGTGGTCTCGGCGCGATTTACTCAAAAGCGCCGCCACCGGGGTACTCGCACTCGGTGCGGGAGCCGTTGCGTACGACCGAATGTCCCGGTACATTGTTGGGGTTCGCTCTGATGACGGGGTCACTGCCGCTGCCTCGGTCTCAGACACGTCGCCGCTCCGAGTCGACCTCACGGAACACACACCCTGGCAACTTGTGAGCGGAACGTTTTCGAAAGCACGCACGGAATCACTCCAGTCGCGCGACGACGTGGTATTCGTCCACCCCGACTGGCAACTCGAGACGCTCTCTACACAGACCAGCGGCACCGAGCAGGTCCAGACCGTCCCGTGGGGCGTCGACCGAATCGGTGCCACCGCGCTTCGCGACGCCGGCGAGACGGCAGCCGGCGTCGACATCGGTATTATTGACGGGGGTATCGACGCGTCACATCCGGATATCGGGCCGAACGTCGCGCCGCCATCGAACGATGCCGCCCACAAGGCCTGGGTGGCGTGTTCGGGCGACTCTTGTACGTATCCATGGTCTGACGATGGCGGTCACGGCACGCACGTCGCAGGGATAGCCGCGGCAACAGACAGGCCCGCTGGAACGCTTGGAGTCGCACCGGACGCAACGCTCCATGCGCTAAAAGTGTGCGACGGGTCCGGGCGCTGCCGGTCGTCGGCAGTAGTAAAGGCGATCCGGTTCGCCGCAGACCAGGAGTGGGATGTGGTAAATCTCAGCCTGGGTTCCGGTCGGCCGTCTACAGCGCTACAGGCAGCTGGAGTGTACGCGCTTGAGGCGGGAGTCGTGCCGATCGCCGCCGCCGGAAACCAGGGACGAGCCGACTCGGTGTCTTACCCCGCGGCGTATGACGAGTTCATCGGCGTCTCAGCGACAACGATTGATGATGACATCGCGGGGTTCTCCAGCCGTGGGGGCGGGGTTGATCTCGCAGCGCCCGGCGCGGACATCTGTGCCCCCGGTTTGGACGGATACGAGACTAACAGCGGGACGTCGATGGCTGCCCCACACGTCGCTGGTGCCGTCGCTCACACGCTTGCGGACGGCGTCGCTCCGACTGAGGTACGCGACCACCTGCGCGAGACGGCTGAGGACATCGAGGCTCCGGAGTCCGAACAGGGGGCCGGACTCGTTGACGCGGCCGCCGCGCTAGGATACAGTCACGACGGCGATACCGGCGACGGGATGCGCTGCCCGAGTCCTACATCGACGTGACGGAGGCAAGCGTGCTCTGGCCTGCAACGGCGCCCTCGACCGCTACCCTGCTCTCACTGGCACGGGCTCAACACTTTTTGTATGGGTGCTGTTGAAACACGTACGTATGACAGTTCACGGCTGGGAGACAGCGGCACTTGACCCGGTCCAGCAGCGTCCAGCGGGTCTCAATGCCGACACCGGGGCACACGTTCGGTTTTTGAACCCAAGTAACCCGACACCGGACCCACACTCCGGTCCGATCGGGTTCGCTGACCAGGTCTCTGTAGGCACTGACTCCTTGCTGTATCTCACGAGCGGTGGCCCCGACGCCGGCTGTCACCGCCTCGTTGTTAACGATGTGACGCTAGCCGATGGCACACTCTCGCTTGATGCGGACGTACAGTGTGAAGCGGGGATGGCCGCGCAGGCCATCACCTATCCCGCGTCGGTGTTGTGGATCCCGGATGCTGTCGTCAACCACGTGACCGCATCAATCGTCGACGGGTGGGAACAGCCACACACCGTCGAGCTGACATCCTCCCGCGGCTAAAGCCTGGGGTTCCCCCACTGGGGGTTGAACCCACGGAAACAGAGAGGTTCACAGGCTCTTCGTCACGTGGGACGGTGACCTGTGTTTCGGGCTGTGCCAGTACAGCCCCCGCCTCGGACAGCGGTTTCGAAAACTTGCCCAAGGCTCGTTTCCCAATGTTCAGCGCGCCGTTCTTGTCCGCGTTGTCGTCCAACCCGCACTCAGGACACTTGAACCGTCCCTGTGTCTCTCGGACGCCCTCGCAAGCACAGCGGTTACACGTCCCTGACGTGTCGTATTCTTCGATTAACATCACATCGATACCCGCGTCGTGTGCTTTGTACTCAATGTAGTTCAGCAGGCGAGCGAAGGGCATCTTGTGGGTCTTGTCGTTGACGTACCGCCCTTTGTCGTTGTCCCTGCGAATTCCACCGAGATCACCCACGACGATGACCGCGTTCCGCTCTTCGGTATCTTCCACAATGTGTCGAGCGATCTTGTGAAGGCGGTCGTCTACCTTCCGCGCTTCCGCGTCACCGATGCGCTCGACCACCTGCTGTCCCTGTCGAGGTTTTGCCTTCCCGATAGACTTCCGTAGTTGCTTGTAGTGTTCGCGGAGGCGGCGCACTTCTTCGCCGTAGAACGTGGTGTCACGGTCCGAGAGGAAGGCACAGGTAGCGACCCAGCGTGCGCCCATATCGATGGCCAGTACGTCGTCATACTCGTCTTGGATGGTCACAGACCGTTTGACGACGAGATGGACGTACCAGTCACCGTCGCGGCGCACTAATTCGCTATCCCGAATGTCACCCTCTTGGACGAGTGTTTCGTCCTTGTGTGGAACGTGGGCAGGACACCAGATAGAGTTCCCCTGTCCCCGTTCAGGGTCGTATACGGGGACTTTCATCCACCACGACGACAGCACCGTGTCCTTGTCGTAGGCGATATCCAGTACGTCGTTGCGGAGAACGACGGGCTGCTCGGTGTCAGGGTTCGGGTCTTTCTGTCGCTGGACTTTCGACGCTTGCTGTTTCGTCGCCGAGTAGAGGTCGGCATCCCCGCCGTGAACTTCCCGTTGGAACGCCTCGTACTCACGGGCCAGCATGTCGGATTTTCTGTTGGTCAGCGAGTGTAGCTTGACCCGCACCGTGGTTGAGACGTTCCGTTGTATCGTTATTCGCCCGCTTGTGCGTCGATGTACTCCCCGATGACTTCGCTGGAGACGTCGCCCGCACTAGAGACGAAGTACGAGCGCGTCCATAGCGAGGGCAATCCGAAGTCGTACTCCTCACGGAGGTGATGTGAGGAGTAGCCCTTGATCTGTTGCATTATTTTGTTTGGAGCGAGTGTCGGATCGCCCGTGATGAACAAGTGAACGTGGTCGGGACGAATCGCTAATTCCAGAATCTCTACGTCAAGTTCGTCGGCTTTGTCCTCGATGAGTTCTTCGAGTCGGTCGCGTACCTCGCCTTCGAGTACCGACTTGCGGTACTTCGGACACCAGACGAAGTGGTACTGGAGTTTGTGGATGTTGGTACGTTCTCGGTCGAACCCGCGAGGCATCGCCGACATATAGAAGTAACTCATCTAAAGATGTTACGCAGATATCCAACCCCAGCCGTGGCTACGAACATGGATACATTCCCAGTTGTCGGCTTCATCCCACCCGTGAACGGGTGGGCTTTCGCCTCGCTACCGCTGTAATCGCAGTGGAACGTGTCATTTGCCGATGAGCTCCTCCAAGCGGTCAAGGCGCGGGCTACAGTTCTTCGTGCGGCTGGACGACGACGAACCCGCCGGCGCCATCGAAGTTCATCTGGAAGCGCTCGCCGGACTCCTGGCCAACCATATCGGAGAGGTTCGTGTTCATTTCCACCTCCGGTGACACGCCGCTCCACGCAACTGTCGCACTCGGGTCCGTCGACACCGGCGGTTCAAGCACGACCGGGTCGCCGTGCGTGGTGATGGCGACAGTACCGGGACCTTCGAGGTAGACGTTCGTGAACCCACCGGCGAACGACCCGGCCAGGCTGTCGATGGTGCTAATTTCGTACTCAACGCGGTCCTCGAACGCGAGCACGTCCTCGCCGTTGACCGTGATGGCATCGTCGGCGCCGAGGTGAAGGATCTGTGTCTTCTTTTGCTGGTCGGCGAGGTACACGTCGCCGTATCCCTCGACGGTCATCACTGGCGTCCCTTCACCGGTGGCGGCCTCCTTCAGGAAGCCCGTGATACCGCCCTCCGCAGAGGCCGAACCGGTGAACGAGAGGTCGCCGGTGAACGACACCATCGAACCCGCTTTCGCAACGACGCTCCCGTCGACGGCGACATCAAGCAGGTACTTGTTCTCCAACTGGAACTGTTCGTCGCTGTCGGTCGGGCCGTGTTCGGACGTGAACTGTGAAACGTCCATACGAACACGAATACCGAGACACCGCATAAATCCGGCCGCGTGCTTCACAACGAGCAACCCTGCGGCCGTCGGCACGGGCGATGCGACTCAGTAGTTTCTTACCCGCATTAGACGTTATCTTCAAGCAGACGTAGCAACTGTGGCCTTCCTCTCGATAGTCGCGTCGGCCACTGATCATCGGTATGTGTTCAATACTGTATGCGGTCGTGCTGACACGCCGGACATAGAACCGGGAACAAGATTGTGAAGCAAAGTATCCAGTTCTGTATCTTATAACGAGATTCTAACAGATAGCTAAAAGAATAGAGCTAAATTTTCTATTTGCCTGATAATTACTCACTGAGCAAATTAACGAACAGATCTGGGTTCTGTAGAGCTTGGAGACGATAATCCGTGTCGTATGCGGAGACAACCACTGTCTGACCACCCGGTCGAATCCGATCGAATCGACTTGGCTTGACAGATATATCAATCACTTCCGATCTCCTAACCGTCCATTGTGCCGTATCAAGCAGTGTATCATATGCGACGATGTGTGACGAATAGACATGGTACTCAACATGTGCCTCTTGGACCATCTTAACACCAATCCGGCAGATCATGGTTATAATAATTGTAATAAATCCTATAATCAGTGCTGACCTAACACCACCAATCAGCCCGGCGAGAATAACCACAAACGTGAGAAATAGATATGGCGGCATCAACATGTATAGTGGCGTATATGCTATTTCTCGGACAAGCAAATTCCACCGGCTTATCTGAAATATTTCGGTTGAGTCTGTATCTGGAACGCGATCCTCCACAGAATCGTCATCCCACTCGGTGAGTGGCTCCGTGTGGCTAAGCCCCGCAAACACCAATTCACTAATGAGTTTGACGATGACGATGAAAACCAGCAAAACTGACGGGGGTGACGTATATGTGAATACAATCACCCCGCCAACGCCGAGTGCGAATACACTCAGCACCTGTTGTCTGAGCAACGCCGATCGAGGTGAGGCAGTCGTGTAGCGGTCGTTTATTATATAATCTACAAAACTCACACTGTGTCCGATTAGAAGACTCGTGATCCCAACGAGCACGGATCCGATCGAAAAACCTGTGTCAACACTAACTATAACTATCGCTCCAGTAACTGGCCAAAATATTGTCATCACAACAATACTGGCGACAACAAGTGGAATATTCCGTGGATATATTGGTGGTAATCTCGATAGTGAGACGCTCCCGCGCTTTTTACTCCATGAAGAGAAGGGCAGTCTCTGATCGACAGCTAAGTCTTTGGGAGTGTCTTCAGCGAACGCTCCCTGTACTGCCCCGCGAATAATAGCTACGCCTGCTTCAACCCAGTAGACGATGAGGAGCACGCTGGCGGACCACCCAAACAAAATGACTCCGAACAGCACTACAATGTTCGCCACTACCGTGTGTGGATTGCGGGTGATTGTCTCTGTCCAACTCACGGATCCACGAGAGTGAGGTTGTCGGATATACTGTACGATTCGTTGCCTACGACAGTTCCGGGAGTACGGACATGAATTGTAAGATCGTCACTTCCCGAACGAGTCGAAAACACGCTGCCTGAACGGCACGAAACAATCGCTTTCGGTATGATTTGACAGTGAGTTTCCGCTACTGCCGCGATGTCGATCGCGGCAGATCCGACTCGCCGCTGTTAATAGCCGATATCTGGTCGGTCTCGGTAGTCTCTGACGACGGCTATCGATTCTCACCCAGCGAACAAACTGTTGGCTAACCGAGGTCAGCCCGCGGCCCCTGCTTGTGACGCCAGGACTCCAACCCCGTTCGCTTTGATCTGCTATTAGCGACGCAATTCTTCCTCTGACCCGTAGCGAATCCAGTCACAGAACGTCTTGAACGCTGTGCGAGATACGCGCTCTGTATGTTACACGCCGCTTCTGACAGCATTCGGTGAGGTATCTACGGGCGTGCTGAATACAAGACGCGTATTTTACAGAGACAGGTGGGGATTGATCATCTGGATCACTGGGCACCTAACGGAGAAATCAGTTCTCGGCCCATATCACATTAATATCATCAGACTGAATACTGATATTGTATTCTGGAACTCCTACAGGAATTTCGCTCTGCTCATACGTTGCTTGTTGTGGACTAACGATCTTCGCGGCAATAGACATCTCTCCTTCCACATCACCGTTTTGTGATCCCGCTGTGAACCGATCTGACTCACCGCTATCAAGTACGAATCCCTCTACTGCGAATGCGCTTTCTCCATCTTTGAGCCGGATAGAGACTTCTAATTCGTTATTACGCTCACTGGTGACAACGAATTCGGAGTCCTCTGGGGGATCTCGTTCCGAATTCGATAAACATCCGCCAAACAATAAAGTTCCACCTGTAGCGAAGAATTCTCGCCGGATCACGTATGAGTATCTCTATTTGACCGGAATTATGTTCCCTTTGTTCAGTTCAGTCTACACTTGGGTCTTCCATTGACATCCTCCTCCGCGTGAACGCGGAGGAATCCTGAGCGTTGGAGATTTCAGGTTTACAGTCTCACCAAGCATCCAGTCGGTGAGAATCCGTCGGGATGCTCGCGGTCTGAGGCGGGTGGGACTGCTGGGAGTGCCAAGCCCCCGGTACTCCTATCCTCGGTCATATGTGGGCTCCCGGTGTTGTTTTTGCCACGGGGAGTCCGGCAGACTTCGACGGACTCGGAGTTACTTTTCTGGTGCTTCCACGCAGTCGGGCACTGCATCGGTTCATTATAGGAACCGACCGTTCACCCGACTGGTTCCGATTACTGTCTGATTGC
>JAQCMZ010000220.1 GCA_028274825.1 Haloferacaceae archaeon | reverse complement strand
ACAATCGAGTCATAGTGGCAGATTTGCTCGCTGAGTCACTCTGAGTAGCTCTGGTCACTTTGCTACTCACGCTGTCGAGTCAATTTCACAGCGGGAACAGCGCGGAAGCCCACGCTTGAGCCGTGGGAGGAAGCGCGTAATCGGTATGCGACTTCACCGAGAACTGTAATATCCGTCTCACAGGCCCAGAAGCGGCCGGTGAGACGGGTAGTCTGTCAGCCTTACCGGTGGGGATACTGAACGAGTCCCTCTGACTCCCCTGCTGGAAGCCGCCTGAGAAAGCCCGGGTTTCGAAAGAGATGGGCGTGGGGCTGTCCGCTCGTGGAGCACGACACTTGCGAGTCCACCGACAATCCCACCGTTTACCGGTGGGGAGCTGACGAGACGCCTCTCCACGCTGGAGTAATTACTCTATCTGCCGATTTTCTCGATTTCCAGGTCGTCCAGCAGATATCTCACCACCTCGACCACGGTTATAGAGATGAGGCGAGAGAACCCACGGCTTTCCTCGTGGGATGAATCGCCGGGCGGTTCTCACACACTGTCATCGAACAGTTTGAGTGCCCACACAATGAATCTGTATCTGTCATCGCGATGGTCTCCCATCGTGATTGACTGTCCGAAAACTGGCAGTTGAGTTGGTGTTTGCCTCATCACAAAGGAAGCCTTCGGACACTCCAAGCGACGGTACATACTCAGGGAACTCCGAGTCCGTCACACGAGAGGAGTAACGGGGGCGTGGCACTCCCACCGGCGTGTCGGGTCGGAAACGGACGTTCCCAAACCAGCCCACCGGGCGTGGGAAGCCCACGAGATGTCGTGGGAGGATGTCACATGTATCTTGACTCTCATTCACTCCCGGCATTTCGAGCCGATTCTGAGTGACTACACCAGGCGAGAAATACCCCGATAGGTGATTGGGTGGTAGACAAGATTGCTCTCGACCGAGGAGATTCCGTTTGGATCAGATGTCTCAGACTATCGCCCCTCGAACTCGGGGTCCCGATCTTCGGTGAACGCCGCTGCGGCTGCGGCGTGATCGTCTGTCTCGAGCAGTGTCGAAAAGACACGTCTGTCGTACTGACGTGAGGCATCGAGACCGGATTCGACCGAGATGTTGGCTGAGTCTTTGATCGCTCGGAGTGACAACGGCGGCTTTTCTGATAGCGTGTCCACGAACAAACTCACCTTCTCTTCGAATTCATCACTCGGATACCAGTCATTGATAATCCCCATCTCGGAGGCGTCCTCTGCTGGGATTTGCTTGCCTGTCATCGCGATCTCTTTCGCGACCGAGGGGTTGGCGAGCCGGGAGATGAACTGCACTCCACCGGCACCTGGAATCAGACCTAGATCTACCTCTGGAAGTCCGAATTCGCTTTCTTGACTGGCGAACCGGAAATCACAGGCAAACGCCATCTCGAGTCCCCCGCCGAGACAATACCCGTCGATCTTCGCAATGACCGGTGTCGAAAATTCCGTTATCTCATCTCTGAAATCACTGGCAGAGTAGTCGCTCGGGCTTCGTCCTGAAAACTCATTGATATCAGCGCCGGCGCAGAACGCGCGCTCACCAGCCCCCTCAATTACGACAGTACTGAGCCGAGCCGCGTCGCCCTCGTCGTCGACCTCAGACAGAGCCTCTAGTGCCTCCGAAATGTCTTCTCTCATTTGCTGATTTATTGCGTTGAGGCTATCTGGTCTGTTCAGTGTGATCTTCCCGGTGGTCGTCTCCTCATCGAAATCCAGGAGTATCGTTTCCAATTCCCGGTGCATTGAGACGGAATAATTATGTCTAGCATATATCCTTGCTGGTCTCGATAACAGGTATTGGCAGTTCGACGTTTGTCACGGAGGCTGGAGCGCGCAACCGGGCGTTCCACATCAATTTCGTACGGTTTCGCGAATAGACGCGGGCCACATTGCCTACAGATACCGGGACCGCGAGTTTCTCCCTGAGAGATCAAGTTGGTTTTCAGCCACAGATACAGAGAACACGGTCACTGAGACCAGTAATGAGAACTCTGAGGTTCCCCTTGAAATTCCTATACTGTGATCTGTGTCTATCGGGTTTCGGTCCTGAGATGCGTGAAATCAAGATTCCACAGCGATTCGATGCTTTGACTTCTCGGTTCGGGTATGAGGTGGTCACTCCGGGGACACGACCGATTCCGTCGTGACACAACAGTTTTGTCACAGTTCCCTCAACGTGTTTCCGTTATGAATATCGGAGTACTCGGAGCAGGGACGATGGGCCACGGGATAGCGCAAGTGGCTGCGATGGCCGGTCACGATGTAACTTTGCGCGATGTCGAACAGGAATTCGTTACTGACGGGATTGAGGCAATCGAATCGAATCTCGATGGCGGCATCGATTTAGGGAAGGTAACGCCGGAGGAACGAGACGCTGCACTGGCAAACGTGAGCGGGACGACCGATCTGTCAGGGGCTGTGACAGACGCAGACCTCCTAATGGAGGCCGTTCCGGAGGATATGGATATCAAACGTGAGACATTCCAAGATGTAGAGCCACACGTCGACGGTGAGTGTATCCTCGCCACAAATACCTCGTCACTTTCTGTAACGAAGATAGCCGCCGCTCTCGATAGCCCTTCACGCGTCATTGGACTTCACTTTTTTAATCCTGCCCACGTCATGAATCTCGTTGAGGTGGTCGAAGCCGAGCAGACAGCCGCTGGAGTACAAAGAGCCGGCGTCGAATTCGTCGATAGTCTCGGAAAGACGGCAGTAGAGGTTCACGACTCTCCCGGGTTCGCATCCTCACGTTTGGGAGTCGTGCTCGGGGCAGAGGCGGTCCGAATGATCGAGACAGACGTGGCTGATCCGGCAGATATCGACGCAGCGATGAAGCTGGGATACAATCACCCTATGGGACCAATCGAGTTGACCGATGTTGTGGGGCTGGACGTCCGTCTGGGGGTGCTAGAGTATCTCCGGGAGGAATTAGGAGAGCGATTCAGACCGCCACAACTTCTCAAACAGAAAGTCCGCGCGGGCAAACTCGGGAAGAAATCTGGCGAGGGATTCTACGTGTGGGAGAACGGCGAACCGGTTTCGGCGAGTGACCGTACCGGCGAGTGACCGTGCCACAACGTGACTGATAGGTCACCCAGTTCTGGGCAAAATTGCGACGCAGGGAGTACCAATTCGCCACTACGGCCCGCAGCGAGTGGAGAGAGCGGTGCCCAGTGACGAATCTGTCCAGACTGCGTCAGGCATCGATGCAGTCATACGTTGCCACTAGCAAACAGGATCCACTCATCACATGACAACGGCTTACATGATTGGCGCGGGCCAGACGAATTTCGGGTCTTTTCCTAACGAAACATATCTCTCACTTTTCGAATCCGCATTCGACAGTGCGCTCGACAGCGTCGACGAGGATCTGGACCCCAGTGTAATCGACGAGGCCTTTCTCGGGACACTCGGCGTTGGGGGACGACAAATAGGGCTGAGTGCCCCTGCCGTCACCGAACACATCGGGCTTCACGGGATCCCTACCACCCGTGTTGAAAACGCCTGTGCAGCGAGTGGGTTCGCGTTCCGGCAGGCGGTCACCGCTGTCGAGTCCGGTCGGGCTGATATCGCGCTGGCTGGCGGCTACGAGGTAATGACCGACACGAGTGGCGACCGCACTCGCTGGTGGCTGGGCGTCAGCGGTGAAACGGCGTGGGAGCGGATGGCTGGGACGACGTTTGCCGGTGTGTACGCCCAGATGGCTGATGCTCACATGCAGAAATACGACACCACGAAAGAGGATCTCGCGCGGGTCGCCGTCAAAAATCACGCAAACGGTGCAGAAAACCCGCGGGCGCATTTGGGCTTTCGGTGCTCATTAGAGGAGGCGATGGATGCCCAGACGGTCGCGGATCCGCTCAATCTGTTTCACTGTTGTCCCACCACTGACGGGGCAAGCGCCGTGATCGTGGCGAGTGAGGAGGTTGCGACGGCAGTCTCTGACCAGCTAGTGCGTGTAGCGGCGACCGGTGCCGCGAGTGGATCGATCGGTCTGTTCAATCGCGAGACAGTCACTGGTGTCCCCGCGACACGGTCAGCGGCAGAACGGGCGTACAATCAGGCGGACATTGAGCCCGCCGCGGTCGACTTCGCCGAGGTTCACGACTGCTTTGCTATCGCAGAATTACTAGCCTACGAGGATCTCGGGTTTTGTGAGCCCGGCGAGGCCGGCCGTCTTCTGCGTGAAGGGGTGACTGACCCTGACGGAGAGATTCCGGTGAACACGAGTGGGGGCCTCAAATCGAAGGGCCACCCTATCGGCGCCACGGGGACCGGGCAACTCGTTGAGGCGTTCGAGCAACTCCGCGGCCGAGCTCACGTGCAGGTAGACACTCCCCAAATCGGGCTGACACACAACGTCGGCGGAAGTGGCGGTGGCGTCACGATCTCCATTCTCGAAGCCGGTCAGGGAGGTGACGCATGAGAGGAATCGAAACAGCCGGGATACATCTCCCTCGGCATCGTCTTGCCAGCAGTGAACTTGAGGCTGCGTGGGGGACGAGTCAGGCGAGTGGTGTCGCGACGAAGGCAGTGCCAGCGGCCGACGAAGACTCCGTGACAATGGCAATAACAGCAGCCGAATCTGCACTCTCCCGGTCTCGGGTCGAGTCGGCAGATATCGCCCATCTCGGAATCGCGACGACGACACCGCCCGTGGAAGCGGAGATGCTTGCTCCGAAAGTGGCCCGTGGCCTCGGACTCGGAGACACACTCAATCTGAGTGAGCACACCCAGAGCACGCTCGCGGGGGCAAGTGCCCTCCGTGACGGCTTTGCTGCCGCTGGACCGGCACTCGTTGTCGCTGCCGACGCACCAGAAGGAGACCCCGCGAACTCAGATCACCCGTACGGCGCCGGCGCTGTCGCGTTTATCCTGACTGATTCGGGCCAGATCACACTTCGGGACCGATCAGGCTATTCCGACGAACTCCCGGGTGTCCAATTCCGACCCCGCGGAAAGACAGAAACGACATCACTGGACAGCACCTCATACGAGCGGAGTGCGATCAGCGACAGCGTGGTGGCAGCGACGGAAGCCCTCGAAAGCTCGATCGAGAGCGTGACCGCGGCGGCGCTTCCACAACCCGATGGGGGTATCCCATCCCGGGTCGGACGTGCCCTGCCGCTCGACAACGATGTCATCGGGCGTGGGACAGTTGTCGATCGTATCGGGAGTACAGGCGCCGCAGCCGTCCCTTTCGGACTCCTCTCTGCGCTCGAGAGCGCCGGCCCCGATGATATGACTCTCGCGGTGTTTTTCGCAAGCGGCGGTGCCGCGGAGGCAGTCGTCTTCGACGGGGGATTGAGTACCGACTTGTTGGCGTCAGTCAACGACGGCACCGAGATATCATACTCAGAGTATCTTCGAGAGCGAGGCTATCTCGGCCGCGGGTCGGTTGACGGGGGTGGCGCTCACGTGAGTCTCCCCACGTGGCTACAGTCGCTCGATAGTCGGTATCGACTCGTTGCAGGTCACTGTCCTGAGTGTGATGAACTGACGTTCCCGCCGAGTGGTGCCTGCAAATCGTGTTACGAACGAGTCAGTTTCGACCGGATCGAACTGCCTCGCGAGGGAACTGTGAGCGTGCACACCGTTATCGGGCAGGGCGGCGCACCACCGGAATTTGCCGACCAACAGCGCCGGGGTGGCCCGTTTGCCGTCGCGCTCATCACCGTCGCGGTAGACGGTAGAACAGTCACGATTCCAGCGCAACTTGCCGACGTGGACCCGTCGACAGTCGAGACTGGAGATCGCGTGAAAGCGACTATTAGACGGATCTACGAGACCGAAGGCATTCCCCGGTACGGTGTGAAATTTGTCCCCGCCGACTAAGAGAGCTCTCCACTTCTCGGTCCCCGTCCGTGTCTCTGTGTCTGCCGGTTACCCCTGAGGCGATTGTCGTGTTCTTCTGTGAGAATGGATACTCGCCTCACCACCGGGGTTTCTGGAGCACTCGCCGGGAGTATTATATACAATGTCATACTGTATGGCGGTATTATGCCTGCTGTAGTGGTCAATCACGATCTTCCCATCGCACCCGCCCTGGCGGGGCGTCGAGCGGACTTGGACGTACTTCCGGCAGAAGGCATCACGCAGGCGCGGTCACTTCTGGATAACGCCGAGATACTCGTGTGTAACTCCCGGGGATGGGACGACAGTTTCCTCGATTCACTCGGGCCAGGAGACTGGATTCAACTCACGAGTGCGGGATATGACCCCTGTCCACTCGACATCTACAGAGACAGAAATATCTCGTTCACGAACGGCGCAGGTAATTTTGGACCGGTCGTGGCCGAACACACTTTCGCTCTGGCGTTGGCTTTCAGCAGGTGTATCCCTGAATTTGCCGCGAAACAAGATGCGGGTGTCTGGGGTCCTCGGCCGGAGATGAGTATGGAGGTGAGCGATTGGAAAGACCACACACTCACTGTGTACGGACTGGGAAACATCGGAGAGTCGATCGCCGAACGTGGACTGTCCTTCCAGATGGATGTGCACGGTATCAAGCGAAATCCCGATGAGTATGACGGTGTCCTCTCACCACACCGGGTCCACAGCGACGACAACATGGACGAGATTCTCCCAGAGACTGACCTACTCGCGAGCATCGTCCCGCTCACCGAGGAGACGCGAGGATCTATCGATGCCGAGGTGTTCGCGACACTGCCAGACTCGGCGTATCTGATCAACGTGGCGCGAGGGCCAGTCGTTGATCAGTCTGCGTTAGTTGCGGCGCTCCGCTCGGGTGAGATAGCGGGAGCTGGACTCGATGTCTTCGAAAAGGAGCCCCTTGAGAAGGAGTCACCTCTGTGGAATCGCGATGATGTCATTATTACGCCACACGTCGCGGGACGGTCGAACACCTATCCCGAGCGGTTTGCAGATCTATTCGTGAACAACTACGATCGATGGAAGTCAGGCGATGACCTCGTGAACCAACTGGTTTGAGTTTCTCCCACCCCTGAAGGGGTGAGATTCCTCCGTCGGTAATCCACCCAGACGGTTACCTCGGCTGCGAACGTACGAGTTTGCTGAAGCTGGGTTGGTCACGCGAGTCTGACAGTTCCTCAAAATCAGCGAGTATCCGGTCATGCTCGTTCCACTCCCAGTACGCTCCCTGACCTGACCACTATTGGGTTGAGATGCGTCCCTGCGGCGTTCAACACGCAGGGCAGCGGGTCGAGCCATCGACCCTACTTCTTTTTGGAGCAGATTCCATACTCCAACAATATCACTGTGTGCTTCTAATCCACACTCAGTACAACGGAACTCATCGCCATCCCGTTGGACATGGTTCGAATTGCACTCGGGGCACTCACTAGTTGAACCCGCCTCACTCACCTCAGTGACCGAGATGCCGACATCACCGAGTGTGAGTTTCAGACGGTCGGTTAGTCGACCGTGACTCCAGAACGAGTGCGTCTTCTCGTTCACAGTTGCTGACCAGTGTGAGTCTCGCACATCGGAGAGGTCACCGATATACACAAAATCAACATTCTGTTCGAGCAACCACTCAGCAGCGTGTTTGACTGCGGCATTGCGACTGTGGTCGCGGTTCCGCGTCCGTTCCGCGTACGCCGAACCTGATGACTCGAATAGCTGTCTTCAACGAGTACGGATTGCAGGCGGGAAATGCGTTCAGTATACTGCTAGAACCGCTCAAATTCGGGCCGAGCGTGATACACCATAGTTTCGCCAGTGCTGGTGACGATAGCAAGTGTGTTATTTGCACCTACGTCGATGGCTGCAGTGTGCGTCGTGTTCTCGGAATCGAGTGTCTGAGTGAACTCATCCAGTCGCTGTTGTTCAAGAGAATCTGGGTGACTGCGAACTGGATGTCTGACACGAAACACATCAGCAGTCTCGTCGGAGATGATTTCGAGCCTGCTATCGTCGCCATTCCACTGTGGGTTGCCACGGACTTCGACTGTGAGCTGTTCGTTATGGACAAAATCGTATTTCTCTTCAAGCACATCTCCAACGCCGAACTCAAGCGTACTCTTGTCCTCGCCCCAATCAAACTCAGACAAGTCGTTTCGGACGAGTCCGTGTGGTTTGTAGCCGTCCTCACGATTTCCCCAGTAGCTCGGCAGGCTGAGTTTCTCGATGACAGAAGGGTCATCCGAATGATATTTCTCCAACAGTTCGAAGAGTGAACGCCATGCCTCGCTGTTCTTGCGTGCAATCTGCTGGCACGTAGCTTTCCCGGGAATAGGTGCATACTCAGAGTACAGGTCTGTGTACTCGGCTTCCCATACATCCCCATTTTCTGAGAAGTAGGCTTGGCGTCGTCGATACGTGAGTTGGTTCCAGAGTGGAGCATGAGTAGCCAACCACTCGAACAAACACTGCCTAT
Organism: Haloferacaceae archaeon; assembly: GCA_028274825.1. Lineage (GTDB taxonomy): Archaea > Halobacteriota > Halobacteria > Halobacteriales > Haloferacaceae > J07HR59. Next base: position 26 of record JAQCMZ010000220.1, on the reverse strand, counting down.
ACCGTTCGCTCACTGGTTCGGCAGCA
>JAQCMZ010000212.1 GCA_028274825.1 Haloferacaceae archaeon | reverse complement strand
GTTCGATCCGGCGAGCGTCCCTATCGAGGATGCAGATGTTCTCACACGATTAGACCCGGCCGTACGCGACTGGTGGACCCACGAATTTGGGCAATACATTCCTGACAATGGGGGGTTTTTCACCCCGCCACAGCGAGAGGCAATTCCGCTTATCGATGACGAAACGAACTGTCTGGTGGCAAGTCCGACTGGGAGCGGAAAGACGTTGTCTGCCTTCTGCTCGATTTTGAATGATTTATTCCGGCGAGAACAGCTGACAGATGCGGGACTGGACAACAGTGTGTACTGTCTGTACGTGTCGCCGCTGAAGTCGTTGGCAAACGACATTCATCGCAACCTGACAGTCCCGTTGGACGGGATCGCCGACAGACTCGAGACTGCGGGCCATGACACAGAAATTAGACACGCGATCCGTCACGGCGACACTCCCGATTCCGAGCGCCAGCGAATGCTCGAGGTCACCCCTCACATTCTCAACACCACGCCAGAGACACTGTCGATCTTACTCAACTCGCCAAAATTCAAAAAGAAATTAGAGACCGTCGAGTACGTCATCGTCGACGAAATCCACTCACTGGCCGATAATAAGCGAGGCACACATCTGTCGGTATCGCTGGAACGGCTCGAAGAGATGACCGAGAAGTCGCCGACACGTATCGGCTGTTCAGCCACGGTCGAACCGCTGGAAACGATGGCTGAGTTTCTCGTCGGACGCGAGCCGGTTCCGGAACCCGTCGACGAGACCACTACCGCTGAGGCGGGTGCTGACACCCGAACTAACAACCAAGTGGACTCGACTGGCCGGACAGATCCTGCCGCAGTCGACGGCTACCGAACGCGAGACTACGAGATCGTCGACACCCGGTTTGTTCGTGACTTCGACATTCAGCTGGAATGTCCCACTGACGACCTGATCAACACCCCCCGAGAGCGCGTGAACGCGCAGTTTTACACCAGACTTCACGAGTTGATCGACTCGCACACTAACACCCTGATATTCACCAACACCCGATCCGGCGCCGAGCGAGTCCTCCAAAATCTCCGGGCCGGCACCGACAAATACGACGAGTCTAACTCCGGGTGCCATCACGGGTCGCTTTCGAAAGACCGCAGACAGGACATCGAAGAGGGACTCAAGCGAGGCGATCTTGACGTGGTCACCACCTCGACGAGTCTCGAATTGGGAATCGACATGCCACACATCGATCTAGTAGTGCAGGTGGGCTCGCCAAAGTCAGTGGCAGCGATGCTCCAACGAATCGGACGGGCAGGTCACCAATTGGGCGAGACCGTAGAGGGGAGAGTCATCGCACTTGACCGGGACGAACTCGTCGAGTGTGCGGTGATGCTCAATAAAGCCGAAGAGGGCTTTGTTGACCGGGTGTTCGTTCCCGAGAACGCCTACGACGTGGCTGCCCAGCAGGTCTACGGGATAGCGATCAATGCGATCCGCCCTGAAACGGAAGTCAAACAGATGCTCCGGCGGGCCTATCCGTATCGCCGGTTCGACGAGGAGCGGTACGAGCGATTAATGCGGTATTTGACGGCTGATTATGAGGGTCTCGAAGAGAAAAACGTGTACGCGAAGGTGTGGTGTGACAGTAACGACCCACCGGGTGAACAGCACCATCACGAAAATTTCCCCGTCGGCACACAACTCATCGGCAAGCGTGGTCGCCTCGCACGAGTAATCTATATGACGAATATCGGGACGATCCCCGACTCGTTCAGTTGCGATGTATACACACGGTCGGACAACCAGTGGGTGGGCGATCTCGACGAGGAGTATCTCGACACACTTGAGAAGGGTGATGTGTTTCAGTTAGGAGGCGACCGTTACGAGTATCGCTACCGTCGGGGGTCGAAAGTGTACGCCGATCCCACAGCAGCGCGCCCAACTGTACCTTCGTGGTTTTCCGAGCGACTTCCGTTATCCTACGATCTGGGGCGAGAGATTCTCCAGTTTCAGGATGAACTTCTTGAGCGGCTGGTCTCAGACGGCCGTCCGGCTGTCAGAGAGTGGCTCCGAGCGTTCCCCATAGACGAAAACAGTGTGAAAGCGGTGACCCGGGCTTTCGACGAGCAGATCCAATACACCGGTGTCCAGGGCGTGGCGACACCTGAGACCCTCCCCGTGGAAGAAGAACTCGACCGTGGGGAGTATCGCCGCTATTATTATGTCCACTCCACCTACGGCCGCCAGTTCAACGACGGCCTCTCCAGGCTGGTGGCTCACCGCTGTGCAGACCGCGCGACGACGAATATCAAGGTCGCTGTCGCCGACCACGGGTTCACGATATCGATGCCGCTCAACCGGAAGGTGGACGTGGTGGACGTGATCGAGTCGTTAGACGCCGATTCCGCGCCCGCGGAACTTCGTCAAGCGCTCGACAGCACCGACCTGCTCAAACGCTACTTCCGGATTAACGCCACACGGTCGCTGATGATCCTCAAACGATACAAAGGATACGAGAAGTCGGCCGCCGAACAGCAGGTGTCTTCTGAGATGCTTCTCTCGTTCGCTCAGAACCTGGGCGAGTTTGCCGTCACCGAAGAGACCTACCGCGAGATCACAGAAGACAAACTCAATCTCGCTGGGATTCAACAGGTTCTTGATGGCATCGACACTGGCGATATTTCTGTCAGTTCACAGACGGTCGACTCACCGAGTCCGCGTGCGTTCGGACTCGCGACGCTGATGGCAAGCGATGTCGTCCTCGCTGATGATGAGTCTGCTGTCCTTCAGGAGTTTCATCAGCGTGTTCTTGAAGAGATCGATGCCGATCTGCCCGCCGAATCCGATTGACCGGTCTATCCGCTCTTCATCCGGGCTGGCCTGACGCCTGTCATGCGGCGATCGAGACCGGTCACGGTGCGACTCGTGAGTGGAGATCGACAGCAGCGACAAAGGGAACGACCAGCCAGTTCGCCCAGGTCTTGAGGGTTGGCCACAGTGTATACGTATCAATTGCCCGTCAGACTACCTTCACCAATCACTCCTTCCACCGATCACACGATCAGTGTGTGTAGTGCGTCGGGGACGACGAGCACGTCGCTCCCGGGATCGATTGCTTCTTCGACAGTCTCGGTCGCGTGCATCAGACAATCTTCGACAATCTCAGGACAGTCACTCCCAGCGACGTAGATTTGGTGGTCTCGCAGCGCCCGCGCAGACACGAAGGCTCGTTGTGCTCCAGGTTCGTATCCGTCTGTCATCGTCTGATACAGTGACTCTGCGCTCGTTGCTGATCGGAATCGATCATAGAACCGTTGTTCACCAGTTCCCTCTCCAGGACCCTCTGGAAGTCGTGCGGGGAGAATGACCCGGCCGCCATTCTGTACCGGGTTGAATGCCCCTAAGAGAAGATAGGTGGCTGCACGCGATGCTTGATACAGATTCGCGTCTTTAGGCGCTCCGACACCGGCCACCACTGCGTCGTACTGAGTGTCGACGGATACAGAAAGTGCTGCTCGAGCAGTCGACGCTAACTCCCGCACTACCGCTCGTGGCTGTCCGGCCGCAACCCCGAGAGTGCCGGTGGGGCCGTGTGTCACGTTGAGACAGAAATCCGGCCCCGCCAGGTCACCGGCACGGTTGAGTGTCTCTCTAAACGGGTTTCCGTCGATGCGTCCCAGGCGGACCCCCTCCCGCGCGAGCATCGCCGGACCGTGTGTATAGCGGATGATTGGTTCGGCGCCGGCACCGATAGCAACCGTCTTTGCACCGCCGGAGAAGCCGGCATACTGGTGAGGCTCGACCATCCCAGTCGCGAGCACGGTATCAGCCTCTGCGACGGTCCTGTTGACCTCGATACTAATTGCTCCGTCGTCGACCCGGTCGACTTCTCCCACCGGCACTGTATCCTCGGGATCGTGATTTACCGCTAATTCAGCGTGCTCTCCGAGTCCGGCACGGATCTCCACATCTGACATCGGTCGGTGCAATCCTAACCCGATGATGATCTCGATATTTTCCCGGGGCACGGGGAGTCTCTTCACGAGTGCGTCCACGAGCACATCATCCGGCGTCGCTCGGGTTACATCTGTGACGACGATTGCAACGGTATCATCGACCGTCACAAGATCCGTGAGCGGGGGTCCGTGTGGGCTGTCCAGCGCGGCTGTGGCACCGGCTTTCGGCTTGACTGTCACACCACCGGATGGGTCTGCGACTGTCACCTCGGCCGCCCCGAAGTCTACCTCGACCGAGCCGTCACCGTATGGAATCTGCATGTCCTGCCATGGCCACCGAGTCCGAATAAGTATCATCCTCTCCGGGATGGAGTACTCGAGATGGCTGCAGTTCCTGATATGACACTCCCCGGGAACTCGGGAAAATGCTTAGCCAATTCACAGCCAGCCCACCACGAGTGTTGGTGAAGTTGACTCCCGGGTGGCTTACTGTGGGAGGCATCAACTCTCGGGATTGTCGTCTTCGTCTGTCACCCGGGAGTTGCTGTCGGCCCGATTCGGATCCTCAGCCGACCCAGATGTAGCACCACCATCTGGCTCCGTTCCCGCCCGTCTCGGCGGCTCGTCGCCTATGAACCGATCGGGGATATCATCGCGGTACGGGACTTCTCCCCAGTTCGGCAGGGCATTGGGGTCGGAACTTCTCGTGCGATACAAGACAAAAAACGCAAACACGAGCACGAGCAGTAAGACGGCCAGTGACGCGGCCGCGAACAACGCCTCCGAACTACCACTATATTCGGTGATACGGAAGCTGATTATTTCCCGAGCGATAGCGATGATCCCGACATTGATGACGATCTGAATGACGGGGTCTTGCCGAATATATGCCAGAAGCAGCCGATGAATCTCTACGATAATCAGTAACAGTAATACTGTATCGATGAGGCCGACAACCGAGAACGGATCGACAAACTGTCCGCTCGTCAGCAGATCTCCCAGTGACACCAACAGATCGAAGACACCGATGATAAACAGCCCCACCAGAATGTACGCGACGATCAATACCATCCACCGCATTGACACGTTGGACGGCTCTGTTACTGTACGCGGATCCATCATATCGAAGGTTTGTGCGATGATATCTAATGCTCTATGGTTTATAGGTGGCGTAAAGGTGTCATAGAACGGTTGGCATGGGTTTCTGATATCGGTCGAGAGGACTGTTATTGCTGCTTTTGAATG
>JAQCMZ010000208.1 GCA_028274825.1 Haloferacaceae archaeon | reverse complement strand
TTGAGGACGAATGGCGTCGCCTCGCAAATATTAATCGCCGACACACTCATTTCACTGGATATGATGTGAAACCCGAGTTTCGAGGTCAAGAATTCGGACTGCGGGAGAAGTGGGCCGGCGCGAATTTGAATCGCGGTTACGGCCACCCGAAGGCCGAAGGATACCAAGCTACCCCACCGGCCCGCACATGAGAAAACAGCACTGCGGCGTTTAATCCTTCCGAAATCAGCGGTGTCTGTGTCACAATCAGCAGCCTGCGTCAGGCACTTTCGTCAAAGCCACTCATATGTGAAACTATTCTAACTGAAAGTATCTGTAGCAATGAGTTTGACAGCCGGGATTGATACTGCTCCACGAGCAGCGCAGTCTCTGGAATGTGGTTAGACCGGGTCACAGCCAGAGTCAGGTCCCGTTTCACACTGTGGTGGGTCAACACCGCAGGCCTGTATCTGTCAGTAGTCGGCGTATCCATCTGTATCTAACCAGTTATTCACGACGGTAATCGCATGGTTTGCGTGAGTGCGTTCCGGACCAATCCGGAGACGTCCCCCGGCAGTGTTCTTGAGTAGTTCTGTCTCGTCGCTATTGAGGTCTTCGTGATCCGATAAGACAAACACAGGCTCAGCAGGCGGTTCACACTCGACAAGTGGGTCGCCGTGCTGATGCAGTTGGACAACTGTCCTATCACTCTTGACTCGGTTGAGAGTGTCCACAAAGCCGAGTCGGCGGATCACAACCCCCGGGGAAACGTCGGCGGGCATGTGTCCAATCGCGTCCTCTCGCGCTTCAAGGGCACCCTGGACGCGAGAGGCAATGTTCCGCTCGTCTGGATAGAGATTTCTGAGCTCCGTGCTGTCAAACGTGATCGTGAACGTGTCGTTGAGGACGAGGTGGACCTGGACATCATCTCTGATCCCGTGTGAGAGAAACACCGCTGCTCCGACGCATCGACACAGCACGTCAAGCCGGCCCGCGCCGGGGAGGTTTTCAAGTCGAAAGTCATCAGTGGTCGGTGTCTCGTGGCCGATAACGATGAACTGGCGCATACAATCCCGTATAGGCGGATGTCTGATTTGGCTCTGTCTCCTTGAGGTCACTCTCGACAAGCGAGAAAATTCAGCTTACTTCAGCGATCAGTGCTGATCTGGCGCCTATCGTCGGCGCCGTCGCTGGTGTGTGCGTCAACATGAGCCGTCACATACATACTGTCTCTGCGTTGAGACCCACCTCAGCAACCGCACTAATTAACATAGTTTCTTTACTCCGGCAGTCAGCATCTACCCGAGAGGACGGCGATCCAGTATCTACACACTGCGCTAGCGGGAGCCGATTTTCTTGCTGACACCAATCGCGAGGATTGGCTCGAGTCGATTGTGATATCCGGCCTTCCTCGTCGGCGGGAGAGCGCCCTCAACGTGACATCCTCCCACGACATCTCGTGGGCTTCCCACGCCCGGTGGGTTGGTTTGGAAACGTCCGTTTCCGACCCGACACGCCGATGGGAGTGCCACGCCCCCGTTACTCCCCTCGTGTGACGGACTCGGAGTTCCCTGAGTATGTACCGTCGCTTGGAGTGTCAGAAGGCTTCCTTTGTGATGAGGCAAACACCAACTCAACTGCCAGTTTTCGGACAGTCAATCACGACGGGAGACCATCGCAATGACAAACGCATATGCGATGTGTGGACAACTGAACCGTTTGATGACAGTGTGTGAGAACCGTCCGGCGATTCATCCCACGAGGAAAGTCGTGGGTTTTCTCGCCTCATCTCTATAATTCCAGAACACGAACCCGGCAGCACCTGCCTCCGCTGTTTGTGCATTCTTTTTCATTCGGTGGAGCCAGCGGTCGCATCTGTCTGGGGCTCGCGAGGATGCCACCACAATCAATCCGCGCAACCGATCCGCGTGTCGTGATTTCTCTGTACGCTCCGGTTCCAATATGCACCAGTGGCCTCTCAACGTGTCCTGGTGATGAGCCTGGGGAGTGCAATTACTTCGTATGAGCGGGTGTATGCGGTCGACTGAACCGGAACCTCGAGACGTGACTCCTCGCGTCACCACCCCAGAACCTAGAAACTCCTCGAGATGGGGGTTCCGCAGGCCTGCGTCACAAAACGCAATTCTGACCCGGTCTGCGCGAAGTCACTCGCGCGCTGCCGAAGACTACATTCAACACTTCAGTCATGGATAATCTTTGTGACCCCAGGAAAAGCGGGTCCGGAATGTGGATTTTCTATCATCCAGTGTGGAGTGGGAAACGCTGAGTCGTCGTGTCTCGCTCGAATCGATTCGTGAACTCTAACCGGGTCGGACACCAACGGGGAATATGTTCAACACCCGACCGGATCGAGATGTCGAAGTTGCACTCGTGGGGAGGTCCAACGTCGGGAAATCCACGCTCATGCGGGAACTGACCGGTCACGATGTCCCGACGGGTCGGAGTCCGGGCGTCACACAAGAGCCGTATCATTTCGATTGGAGTAGCGAGTCGTTCATGTTTACAGATTTGCCAGGCTTCGGATTCATGGAGGGTGTAGAAGAGGAGAAACGTGAACAGATCAAGACAGATGTAGTGCGGTATCTCGAGTCGAACGCTGACGAGATTCTCGCGAGTGTACTCGTCGTCGACGGGAAAGCGGCTGTTGATATTATTGACCGACACAGCGCGAAAGGAGAGATCCCTCACGATGTCGAGTTGTTTGGCTTCCTCAAGGAGATTGGTGCAGAGCCGATTCTCGCAGTCAATAAAATGGATAAAGTCGATGACAGAGATCAACGGCTGAACGAACTGTGTGACCGACTCGGGCTGTTCCCGCCGTGGCAGCAGTGGGCAGAGACGGTCGCTCCCATTTCGGCAAAACGGGGGACAATCGAGCAGTTGAATAGCTGCCTCCAAGTTCGGTTTAGCGCCGCGAAGCGAGATGATCTTCTCAAATTCGTGACGTAGCGTGACGTGACCCGACCCGACAGGGTAGCAGAGTCAGTGTGTTGAACGGTGACATGATAACGAGGAGGGACGACGAAAACAGATTCCGTCACGGGTGGCCGGAAGCGAGTGACCGTGGGTTTGCGTCACCGTCTATCAGGCATTTCGTGGCTGAATCACCGCGTGAGGGCTCACAGTAGCAGAAGATGCGTTCCGAGGAGAATGAGAGTCCCGACAGTCCTACCCGTGAAGATTCGCGAATCCTGCTGCCGTCTCGCCGCGTCGTGGGCCATTACCAATGGCTGAGAGAGTCACAGAAGAGTTCACACACCCGCTGTATAGCTCATTGAACTAGCCACCAGTGTTGAACGAAAAATATGAGATCTGAACCAGTCATCACCCACCCCATCAGCTCATCTCAACCGCAATGATACCCTAGGCGGTTGGCGATATGATCAGAATGTATCTGCGAGACCGGATCAACCAGAGCTGAAACCCCAGTTTGCGCGTTTGGCTTCGATTAGCGAAGATCAAATTGCTGATAACCATACACTGCTGTAGCGAAGACTTCAGCACTCGGGAGTTCTGAGTGCCCGGACGTTGTCTGGCAGGCAGTCACGCTACACGTGAGGATGGCTTTACCCAGAACTGCACGTTGTTGAGACACTCACGCAGCGGCGACGAAAGCACTGAAGTGAAGTCCCTCGGGGACAAGCCCCGAGGCTTCGCCGTCTTGGGCCAGCACCGCACCCGCAGGCGACTGGAATCCCCCTCGACGTTTCCCATCGTGGGAGTGGCTGGAAGTGACACCCGAACACGCCGATGTGTCCGTGAGGGTCTGGGCCTCCACCAGCCCACGACAACTCCCGTCGCACCGTCACTGACGGATTCTGAGGGGAGTCGCATTTCCACACTGTCGACCGACCA
>JAQCMZ010000204.1 GCA_028274825.1 Haloferacaceae archaeon | reverse complement strand
GATGTCGACACTGTCGATGAACTGGCCGCCGAATACGAGGTGATTCGAGTCAGCGACAACGACTGCGTGACGATAGATGGAGTCACCATCTGGACAGTCGAGGCGTACAACGATCCTGAAGGACCCAATGCGGACAAAGATGGAACAGTCACACATCCGCCGGGACTTGGCTGCGGATTCACGATCGCAATGGGCGCCCAGAGAGTCTTCTGGATGGGTGATTCAGATGCGCTCGACGGATTCGCAGAATTAGACGTATCGGTGTTTCTCGCGAATGTCGGCGGTGGCGGAATCGTCGCCGATCGCCAAGAGACGGCCGAACTGGCCGAGGCGATGCAGCCGGAGCTGGTGATCCCGGTCCATTATGATACGGTTGAGTCGCTGACAGCTGATGATGAGGCCTTTGCGGCCGATGTGGCCGGTCGATCTATCCCCGTCGCGTTAGACCACGCTGGAGTGAATCACTGACTTCCCCCTGAGGATCTGCCTGTAGGAGTTTGGTTCTGATTTCACACAACTCACTCAATATCAAAGCCAAACTAACGGGATCAGACGCCATCACGTCACACAGAACCCGCAAAAATACACCGACCAGGGACGGTCTCGTGTCACGCGAACCCAAGTCAGACTCTCACCTCGGAGCGTGTCCCAGGAGTTCTCGAACGGCAGTAATCTGAACTTTCTGTCGGCGCGTCGATGTCTACAAGCAGTTCAAGATAGAGGAGGTGAGATTTTTCCCGGATTGGCGTCCGTTACTGAGTGTCGAGAGCGACAGCATTGATACAGAAGCGTTTGCCGGTCGGCTCTGGACCATCATCGAATACGTGTCCGAGGTGGCCATCACAGCCTGCACACAACACTTCAACCCGGGTCATCCCGTGGCGATTGTCCTCGCGAGTGATGACTGATTCATCGTTTGCCGCGTAGAAAGCCGGCCACCCGCAACCAGAGTCGTATTTCGTCTCAGCGTCAAACAGCTCCGTCCCGCACGCAGTGCACTCGTATACCCCGTCCGTCGTCTTGACCAGGTCGCCGCTGAACTTGGCTTCAGTTCCGCGCTCTCGAAGGATTTCATATTCGTCGTCTGTCAGTTCGTCGCGCCACTCGGCGTCGCTTTTGTCCACAGTCTTGATACTCGGGGGTGACTCGTCTGTCCTGTCACTCTCACTCATACCTTTCTTAGATGAGCCGAACAGATACCGGTTCCGCTGGTGCAGACAAGCAATCACGCTCACTATTTCCTTGAATCTGTAATCTCTCTTCAGAGACCTGATACCTGTCTGAACTGTCGGCCGTAATCATCAACGGAGCATCGTGCCCTTCGGGGCCGCAAATCAGTGAACAACCAGTAGAACATCTCTTGATAACAGGAGTTGATAGGCTCAGAGCAAACGAGTCTCATCGCTCGTTAGTTGCTAGTGGCGAGGCGACTCTGAAGACTACTTCAATACTCGCGTATTCGACGTATTGTCGACCATCGTCTGGCCAGGAGTGTAATCGTTTGGTTCATGTCCAGCCGCCTCAGACCCAGGACTGGTGGTCACAGACGAACGGAGATATCTGTCAGAGTCAAGTTGGATCAGATCACATCCATCTCGGTAAGCCGTTCGGGAAGATACGTATCGGTGACGAAGTCGAGACCACGGGATGCCAGTGACTGCTGTTCGGCTTTCTTTCCGAGATCTAACTGCAGTTCAATCTGTTCTTCCCAGTACTCCGTTTTGAACCGGGGGTCTTCCAGTTCTGATTCGAGTGCATTGATATCCGAATCAGACAACGGGTCAGTCGGGAGATCGTACTCAACGATATCATTGGGTTGGATCCCAATAAAGTCGGCTTCTGGTGTCGCCAGATACTTCGACAGGTGAGCAGACTTGATAGATCCGTAGGCAACGGACCCGTAGATCCGGTACGACCACGGGTCACTGTCGGTGAACACCACGACGGGGATGTGCAGTTCGTCGTGGATTCGCTTGGTGATTCGGCGCGTCGCCCGAGCGGGCTGGCCTTTGAGGTGAATAATAAGTGAGTTGTAATCGTCGTCGAATCCATTCTCAACGAGGCGATCCCGCATTCCGCCGGTTTCCACACACAAGCCGAATTCGATGTCGTGATCGAGGAACTCGATTGTGTCAGGGTTATTCGGGATCTGGTATCCCCCCTCGCCCACATCTTTCTGACAGTGAATCTCACGTTCGCCGCGACGGGTCTGTTCTCGAAGTCTGAGAGGGCCCATCAGAGTCGCCCCAGACTCTTCGGGTCGCATGTGAAGATCCTCACGGGTGACTCCCGACACGATTTCGAGATCCTCGATCAGATCGTTCGATTCGTCTTGACTCTCGAACTGTGCTTCTTCGTTATTCCAAGACTCCGAGAGATAATACAGTTCTCGCAGTGTCGAAGACCGTCCCTGATCGAGTTGATCGGCGAGAAATTCGATCGTATATGTGGCCTTCAGCAGTTTCCGGGCTCCTCGAACGGAGTTTGCACTGCGGGTTGACGTCCGGTCACCGTAAATCCAGACGCTACTGTTCTCGTCAAAAATAATATTGTTTTTTGTTCGGGTTGGCAACTGCATCTGCGGGATACTCCCGTCATCGAACTGATCGTAGATATCGGCAGCAAGATCGATCAGTCGTTGCCGTGCCTCTGCGTCAGTTCGGTCAGCGTGTCCCGTCGACTGGGGGTCGTCAGTGCTCATTAGTTTAGGTATTGACTGTCAGTTTCTCCTGCTCAACGCCATCGATCGTCAACTCGAAATCGGGGTCGCCCGAAACCGAGTAAGTCAGTTCTGCCGTTTCTCCGGCAGGAACCGAAGGCTCCCAACTGAGGAACCACTCGCCGTCCATCTCGACGGCGGTCGCCCCGTCCGACAGTTCGTCAGGCTGCGTCTCGAGAATCTCGGTTATCTTAGGAGATTCCGCGGTATCTGAGTAATTCTGAACCAAAAGGCGAATTTCGCCGTCCTCGTGGTCACGCTGGACGGTGAGATTGTTCATGATCCGAGCCATAGCCCCGTCAATCGCAGGCCGATTCCGGTCGGTCACTTCCGACACTTTATCGGCCATCTCGGGGAGGATTCGTCCGAGGACGTCTTGTTTCTTCCGGCGCTTTTGCAGTGACCGCCGCTTGTTGAGATACGATTTCAACTCTCGAGACGCCTCACGGATGGCCAATTCAATCTCATCTTCGATTTCGGGGACATTGGCAATGGCATCTTTCGATTCACTGGTGAAGGGAACGTTCGTCGAGGCAACGTGAATCATGATGACAGCGTTTCCGCTGGGAATCCCGCTCCCACCAGACTGGTCAAGTCCGTAATTCCGCCACCCGATCCGCTTGATCACATCAGTCGTGGCACAGGCCCCGCGCTGGTACACCAGCGGGACTCGGTTGGCGAATCGCATCACGTCCACGGATCCACTCTCGATTTCACCACCGTACGCGATCCCCGCTTCGACGATGAACGGATCACCGCCGTGAACGTCCGCGTCCCGGGTGGCGGCAGCAAAGAAATCAGCGTCGAATTCTTTGCGAAGGCCAGCGTCAACGAGGTCAGCCGTAATTGGGGCAAGACAGTCGGTTGGTGGCGAGAGGATATCGGTGGCCTTCATCGCATCCAACAGGTCGTTTGCCGTGTTCCGGTTCTCGGCGATATCCGTAACCTTTGGCGGGTCGTCTGGGACGGTCACCATCGTGTCGTCTAACGCACCGAGGATATTCTGACGGGCTGTCTCTCCGATAGTGGCGTCTCGTTGTTCGATGACGAACTCGGCAGCGTCGTCAACAACCTGTGAGAGTTCGTCGTAGATAAATCGCTCTCGAGGTCCGCCACGGTCGACAAGCCGGCGAGAGATAGCCTCCGATAATGCCGTCACTGTCGCGTCGTCTTTCCGTTTGCCGGTGGTGGAGTCGACCATCGCGTACACGTCTGGTGTGATCCGGTCAGGTTCATCGGACGCTTTGTCTTCACTTTCGGGACACGTGTCACTGCCCCCAGAAGCACAGATTAGGCTCCAGGCGGCCTCGACAGCGTTACTCCTTACCGTGTCCCCGAAGGTACGACCA
>JAQCMZ010000202.1 GCA_028274825.1 Haloferacaceae archaeon | reverse complement strand
CTGCCACGCGAGCACACCGTTGGAATCGGTGTGGAACCGGGCGACGGGCAGTCTCTTGGGGGTGGAGTGGCCACCCCGGGACTCCTCTCGTCTGTCGTGCTCGGATTCCCAGTGTTGTGTTGGCCACGGGGAGTCCGGCAGACTGCGACGGACTCGGAGTGACTTTCTCTGCAACTGTTCGCCCCCAGTGCTTGGTATGTGATTCCCACATCGGGCCACACCCTGCCCTGTTTCCAGTGTGGGCGGACACTCGAACCGCCAGTTGGTGGCCGCTCGGCTACACTGGGGTCGTCCCCAGTGCGCCGACACTCGTACAGACGATAGTGTGGAGCAAAACCAGTCCGACATTGGCGCTGTGACGGCGCGTATCCACGCCGTGAACGGCGTGGGAGTGCGCCTGTTCAGCCTATAAGAGGGCGTGCCTACAAGACATGCAGGAGTCCACAGTACCGTGTCCAGTCAGGCCACCTGTGTCAGCCTTATGAGGCGACTGTCAGCCCCCGGTGCAGGGGGTGACGGTCGATTCCATCCAGCGGTGGCACTCACTACACGGGACTAGTCGCCTGCCACGGCCACTTGCACGCCCACGAGGTCACTCGTGGGCTGACTCAGTGAGATTGACATCTGTAATGAGGATCTCTTTTTGTGGACGGGATAACGACTTGATTTCGTGCTCTCGGGAGAGGGCCGCAGACTTGCTCGTGTAAGTTTCGGTGTACACGAGTTCAACAGGTGTCCGGCCTCGAGTGTACTTCGCACCATCTCCGTTGTCGTGTTCTGTCACTCGACGCTCGATATCCGTTGTGTAGCCGGTGTAGAGACTCCCGTCAGCGCACTCTAACATATACACGTAATGACTGCTCACGGCAGAGAGACGACTCACACGAACAAAAATCCCGGAGTCAGCACTCTCCGAGCGCAACAATTGTGCCACATCAGTCGTCGATACTACGATGTTGCCGTTCAGGACAGAAGATGCACCGTGCCCAGCGTGGTTTGACCTCCTCCCACGGCTGAAGCCGTGGGATTCCTCCGTCAGTTATCCAGCCGACAACTGCGGCTGTGACCGTGCGGGTTTGCTGAGGCAGTTTCGGCCCTCGCAGAGGAGGCTGCGGTGGGTTGGGTATCCGCTCAGTGTTGCCCGCTCTCTGCGAGACCGAGACCGAGACCGAGAGCGTGAGCGTGAGCGTGAGCGTGGCACTCACGGTCGTCCAGACAGCAGGCTCATCAGCCTGACTCCCAGTGTGCACCCGCCACAGGGGAGTCAGTTGGGGCGACAGTGTGTGCTGCTGGTCGGCGGTGGTGTGTGAGGAGGAGTGTCGCGACCCGCTCGTGGCCATCTTGGGCGTGAACAGGGTCCCCGCAGCAGCACATCGCGTGTCTGAGTTAATATACGGACTCTTTTAGATGACTGTAGCAGATAACAGCGTGCAAGAATAGCGTATGTGGTTCTCACTCGGCGGCTTCATCCCACGAAGCCGTGGGCTTTCGTCTCGAACCACTGTAATCACGGGACTCGCCAGAACGGTATCCCGTGGTCTCACCGGCTGGGAGACACCCGCGTGAATCGACGTGTTCTGCAAATAGAGATTGTCGGAAGTCGGTTAACTGGCTCGTGATACTTATTGAGGTCGGGGACGAGTGTGGTCTCTGACCGTTTCCGCGATACGTATCTCAGATATTCTGGCGAGTGTGGATACTCGGACACAGGGGTTCTCAACTGTTGGCTAATCTGGTGTGATTCGGTTTAACGTTGGTCGAAAGTCCCTGTCAGACAGCACGATGGAGGAGGCGAAACCCGTCGCCTATACGGAGACGGGAACACACGCCAGTTTTTCATCGCCTGTTGAGGGTGCCCGTTCGACTGGCGTTCAGTCCACAGCCGCACAGGATTCGGCAAGCGGCTGTCAGACCCGGCTGACTCAGTACTGCTCCACGGCCTGTCGTGGTGGGTCAGAGATGGGTGGACTGCATCAAAATCACAGTAGCAACACGGGCAGGCAGTTGCCCAACGGGAGTGTCATAACCCATGTGCTTGCCAATGCGGAGTAGTCGCATATGCTACTCCACACCATCAAATGCGAGCGGAAATCTGAACGGTAACCACTGTAGTCCCTGACCGAGGTCACAAGAGCAGAGTCGTTCGTCAGCGTCCCCGTGCAGTCCCGACCGCCCGGGCGATCAACCCAGCCTGTGCGCCGGCGACAAACCCGGCATCAACGTTCACCGTTGACAGCACGGTGCACGATTGGATCATCCCCGAGAGGGCGGCTTCGCCGTTGCCTGCATGCCCGTACCCGGTAGACACGGGCAGGCCGATGACCGGAGACGAGACCAGCCCCGCGACCACGGTTGACAACGCACCCTCTCGCCCGGCTGCTACCACGAGAACATCTGCATCACGCAGTCTATCCAACTGATCGATCACTCGCGTGAGGTTCGCGACACCGACATCTGACACACGATCGATCGTGGCCCCTGTTTCACGAGCGATAACGGCCGCCTCCCCGGCGACCGGTTGATCGGCTGTCCCTGCAGCGACGACCCCCACTGTTGCATCTGTTGTCGGGCGATCGAAGCCGTCAGCATAGATAACGATCGTCTGTGCCAGACGGTTCGATTCGACGCTCGCGTCAGGAAATTCACGGTCAATCTGTGCCCGAATCTCGTCGACTGTCTCGTGATCGGTCCGGGTGACAACGGCTCGACCAGTCGTCTCGACGGCTGTCGCGGCGAGTGAAGCCGTTTGTGCGGGTGATTTGTCTTCCGCAAGAATTGCTTCAGGAATCCCTCGCCGCTGTTCACGTGCCGCGTCAAACCGCCCCGCCTCCGTGGTTGCATATCCCGAGAGCTGAGCTTCGGCCGTCTCGACGCTTATGTTACCGCTCGCAAGTTGCTCGAGTATTTCTCGCATACCCAGTTCAGGTGACCCGCTGGTTCGTAATTGTCGCTTCTGCCACTGATTCCGACTGGATTCATCACGGATACATCTTTGCCAGCTATTTTGGACGCAGCGGCGACGAGCGGGCCGTTTACGGGCGAATTCAGGAACGCTTATTAATTGGGACGGAAAAACATCGCCTTGCATGGCAGATCTAATAGTCAAAGCCGCCGTGAAGGGAGAGCTCGACGAGAAGAACGTTGCTTCTGACTTCTATGATGCGCTCGATGAGGAAGTCGAAGAACTTCTCGAAGACGCTGCCCGTCGAGCAGAAGAAAACGACCGGAAAACGGTTCAGCCGCGCGATCTGTAGATTCGTCTCAGACTGACTTTTCGCGGCCATCACGAGGGTCTCGTCGGGACGATCCCGGAGGCTCACGAGCCGCTTATATTATTCACTGGCTACATTAGCCGATGAGCGGAGGCTCGGCCAGCTGACGACACTCTCTCGGTGAACCTGTCGCAGGCTCGAACACTCCCGCTTCCTGAGCTATCAGCGATGGACACTCACTGCCTCTCGCTGTGCCGTGAATATCGGGACGCGAGTCTTCTCTGGCAGCGATTCGATTAGTCTCTGCATTCCAGCTGTCTACAGGCGGCATAAGGCGAGTGCCTCGGGGCTCGACCCCGAGCACTTCACGAGGACTGCGCGATTAAGCCGAGATTGTGACTGTCATCTGATTTTGCCTCGCTAACCGGCGGTGCCCCTGTCCTGCTTGCACAACTCACGACCGAGCCGAGAGGCACCATCTCCGCTCACAGTTCCTCAACTGACGGTTGTCGAGTCTCTTTCATCTACCAATGAAACGAATATTGTCTCACGTGTCAGCGGTGTGGGATAGGCCCTTCCCATGAGTGTGGCGTCGTTTGTCACCGGCACATACTGTAGCTTGCAGACGTCTGCCTAGCGTGTCCCTCTTGACTTCTGATTTCGGCTACAGATGCGCACCCGGGTCGTCAACTCACCCTCGATGTTCGACACGGACGCCGTCGTCCGTTCCGATATGAATCTCGTCGGCTGTCTCAACGAAGAGTCCGTGCTCGAGAACGCCCGGAATTGTCCCAAGATCTCCGGAGAGTGACCCGGGAGTTTCGATTTTCCCGAACCGGCAGTCGATCACCAAGTTCCCGCGCTCGGTTATCACCGGGCCGTCTTTCTGGACAGCAGGTCGGACCTCCGGTTCTCCTCCGAGCCCTCTGAGACGCCCGGAAACGACCGACCAGGCCTCTGGGAGCACTTCAATCGGGACCGGGTGGGTAAGCGTCCGGACCTCTTTCGAGGGGTCAGCAACGACGATAAACTGCGAGGCGGCGGTGTCGACGAGTTTCTCGCGTGTGTGTGCTGCGCCGCCGCCCTTAATCAGCGTCCCGTCTGCAATCTGATCGGCACCGTCGATGGCAATGTCGATTCCCGGGGCGTCAGGCCCGACTGCTTCGTTGAGCTCTATCAGCGGAATACCTGCCTCCCGTGCCAGTGCCCGAGCCTCGAAGGATGTCGGAACACCGCTAATCTGCGTTCCTGAATCGACTGTCTCTCCTAACGCCCGGATTGCGTGTGCTGCGGTAGATCCCGTTCCGAGCCCGACTACGTCGCCGTCTGTGACAGTATTCGCGGCTGATCCCCCGGCGGCACGTTTCTGTGCCTCGGTGCCGTCTGTCGCCTTCATGTCGAGGTCAACCCCACCGAGGAATAAAAAGCGTCCCCCCTGTACTGCTGTCGTCGATCACAGCAGTTCAGCCTGGAGTCGCAGCCTCGACTCTGGGTGGTCCATCGGTGATTGTCAAAACAACACCAGCACTCGAGTCTACCGCCTCAACGGAGCGAGCAAGTGTGTCAATTACCCACAGCTGGAGCCGTGGGCGTCCGCCTCGTTCTTCTGTGACTTCTCCCAGACTCTGGAGTGACATACACACCCTGTCTCACAGGCCCAGTAGTCGGCGGTGGGACGGACTGTCAGTCAGCCGCGGGATCACTGGGACCCGAGCTTCTCCGAGGACCCAATCGAACAGGAGGCTGTCTCAGGCGACTTTCGAGTGGGGCGAGCACGGAACTGTCGAATCGCGGAGTGCGACTCTCGGCTCGGGAATCCCACTGTCAAGCCCACGAGTAGACTCGTTTGCGGTCGGGTGCAGGTCAAGCCGCTGAGACCGTATCTCCCGGAATTGCGCTCGCGCTCGGGAACCCACCACCCATTCGGCAATCACCCACCGCCAAGACGGTCGAGAACCGCCTCGGTTTCGTATGCTAATCCGAGCTCCCGAGATCGCCCGCGCCCCTCGATATCGGCGTATTCGGCCTCTACGACGCCGAGT
>JAQCMZ010000201.1 GCA_028274825.1 Haloferacaceae archaeon | reverse complement strand
AACTCCAGTTTTACGAGGAGGGAAGCAAGACAAAGATCTTCGAATCCACGCAGGAATCACGCTCGGTGTACAACGACACCATCCGCCTCGCCAAACAAGGCGACGACTGGGGTGATATCCGTCGCCAGATGGAGCAAGACGCCAACCTCGTGAAACACAACACACAGTTGATCGGCAAGAAAGCTCTCGAAGCGATGGAGAACTACTACGAATACGACGACTACAATATGCCCAGTCACACCAAAACTGGGCCATATCCCTTGCGGATGAACCACACCGGGGGAGACACGCTCTCACTTACCGACGACGGTGACGGTGAGTTCCGTCTCTCTCCGAAACCGTACAATCCTGTTCGTGGCACGATCGTTGGCGACCCGATGCATCTCGACGTGCTGAAAACCGCGTTGTCGAGTGACGAGTGGAAGATAGGGACGGCTGAAGCCCTCTTTACGGATGGCCGTGCTGAACTCCACGTTAACGTCACCCACCAGACGCAGACCGTCCGAGACAAAACTGACTCGAAGACGGTGATTGGTGTGGATGTGAACGAGGACAACATCGCGTTGACCGCGATGGACGAAACAGGAGTTCTCGACACACTCGTCATCGACTTCCCCGAAATCAAGTCCGAGCGCCACCGCTATTTCACGATGAAAAAGCGGATGCAGAACGCGGGGAAGCCGTCGTACAAGAACGTGGTTCGTGACCGGGAGTATCGGGTCGTCCACGACAGGCTCCACAAATTGTCTCGGGCTGTAGTCGAGTTTGCGAAGCGGTTGCCTGACCCGTGTATTGCTCTTGAAGACCTCAAGGATATGCGCGAGTCAATCGACTACGGTACTCGGATGAATCGTCGGCTCCACGCGATGCCGTTGCGCGCAACACGAGTGTTCATCGCGGACAAAGCAGCGTTTGAAGTCATTCCAATTGCCTCGGTTGACGCGGAGTACACGAGTCAGGGCTGTGCGTTGACTGGGTGTGAACACGCCGAGCGAGCGAATCGACGGCGGAACCGATTCAACTGTAACTCGTGCGGTCATCAAGACCATTCGGAGAGGAATGCATCGGTGACCGTTGGGAAGCGTGGATTGGAGAAGTGTATGTTAGATGTGCCTACTCTCAAGAGCCTTCCTCAAGTTCGGAAGGTGCGACGGTGGGCATCGGGGCGCGTGAACCGCCCGACCTCATCCCTCGTAACCGCTTGAGACGGCCTTGCTCTGGAACGGGTGGGCGTCGAGGTTGCAGGGAGTGTTAGTGATAATCTGAGGGACCCACGAAGAAGCCCCGACGCTTGTGGTCGGGGTTGTTCACACAGACGTTGCCAGCCGTTCCCACCCTCCGTGGCCGCCGCGAAGATGTAGTGGCTGAAGATGACAGCGAGGGTGATCTGCCGCTGTGAGCGTGCGTCTCATCGGGTCGTCCGGTTAAGACCGGCTGGATGGGACTCGTTACCAGGTGCCGAATCCGTCGAATGTCAGTACCATTATATCTGAGAGTACACATATACAATCATGTCCGCGACACAAGGCAATTTGGCCTCGCTTTCGCGGATCATCTTTCGCGCGCCAAGTTGGTATTCCAGTGTAACATTCACGCTGCTGATTGCCATCGTGGCCGGGATTGCGTCGTTCGATTCCCGGTTCATTCTTGAGGACGCATGGAAAGGGGTGTTTTTCATCGCTGTCCCGACGCTCATCGCCAGTGGTGTCACGCCGTATATTGACGGGAAACTCGGCGGTCGGCTCACCCGGAACCGGGCGTCGTTGCTCGCGCTTGTTGGTGAACTGCTCGTGGTCGGCGTGCTCGTTGTCGTAGGGGTGCTGTCGGAATTCGTGCCGCAACTGGACCAGGTCTTCGTCTTTGATGCGCTATTTGCGGCACTCGCTGGCCTGTTTGCTCTCTGGCTGTTGGTTATTATGGCTGTTTCGAATCGATCGCTACTGCGAGCGAGCATCCCCGCAAGTGTCCAGACCGTGAGTGCTGGAGTGCTGCTGTTCGTCTACAGTGGGACGGCACGGTTTCTCGAAATCGGCGGCCCGATTGCTCGGTCGTATTTTTCTCGCCCTGAGGTCGCCCCCGAAGAACTGCTGATTATTCTCCCGAGTGATTTTGTTCTGTTGGGTGGAATGTGTGGACTGTATGCTGCCGCTGTCGTCGTGTTCATTCGGATAATCGACCGCCCGTGGAAACAGTCGATGGGAGTGTCGGTGCTCGATTTCATCAGCGGATTCATTGGCTACATCGCGGAAGGGACAGACGAACTCGAGGAGTTTTTCCAGGGAATCGGCGAGGAAGCGGTCGTCCCCGTCACGGTCCTCTCGTTTCAGGGGGCTGCTGGCGAGAAGGCGCGGTTCGTCCTACCGATGGTCCATCCCGGCCCGATGGGCGAAATCGGGGGCGGTAATCTCCCCGCTCGTATCGCACAGCAGGCAGACGGACTCGCATTCCCGCCACACGCCACCGCTGGCCACGATTTCAATCTCGTCACCTCACACGAGGTGGAGACACTGCTCGACACCACCGCCGAGGCAATGGACGAAATGACTTATGATGACGACGTGACCGAGAGTGTCCGGCTTGGAGAAGGGGAAGCGACACTCCTGGCGCAGGCGTTTGGCGAGAGCGCGTTCATCACGTCAAGTTACGCGCCTGAGTTTGCCGACGACGTAGAGTACGCGGTCGGACTCTCGGCTTCAGCAGAGGCTCGCCAGGGGGGGCTCCGCAATATCATGCTTGCGGACGCACACAACTGCAACAACGGATTGACCGGTGACGATCTCGGCCACGTCGTCCCAGGGTCGAAACGCTCGTTCGATATGATCGAGGGGGCTCGCAGGGCAGGCGAAACCCTCGCAGAGGCGCCGCGATACCCGCTTCGGATGGGCGTCGCCTGGGCCAAGACGACGTGGGATCCGCTTGACGGGATCGGACCCCTCGGCGTGCGAGTCGCAGTCACCGAAGCAGGTGACCAGCAGACAGCGTACGTTCTCGTCGACGGGAATAATATGGAACCTGGCCTCCGCGATATGCTCGTGGGCACTATCGAAGACCGAGTCAGTCAGGCGGAAGTCATGACAACAGACACGCACGTCGTCAACACGGTCGAGGCGTCAAACCAGGTGGGCGAGCGAATCGACGGAACCGAGTTCCAATCACTCGTGGTCGACCTTCTTGAGAAGGCAATTGCGGATCTCGAGCCCGTCGAGGCGGGAATGGTAACTGAACGGGCCGAAGTGACTGTCTTCGGCAACAATCGGACAGAAACGCTCGCCTCACACGCGAATGCGATGATCCAGATGGGTGGGGCACTCGCTGCCGCCTTTGCGGTGAGCGTCATTGCTATCTCGGTGCTTCTGTTCGTTGTCACCTGAGCTGTCTGTGACAATGACTGCTGATCCGAGTCAATTACCACCACACGCCGTGCTCTCGGTGTAAAACCCATCCTGAGAACACACTCCGATGTGGCCGAGAGAACACCGACACGTAGCCACGGACTGTCACTCCGTTCGTGAAAACGTGGGCCAACTCTTGTGACCACTCATCACTCTGTTCTATCATCTGACGAGATTTGTGAACGGGATTAGCTTAATTCAAGACGAGAGCCCACGGCTTTAGCCGTGGGAGGAGGTCAAGAGGGAGTAAGTCTGCGGGCTGAGCAACTCGAAGACACTCGCATACAGAAGGTTCGCCTGGCGGTCGACCGCGGTAGTCACGATCCGATCAAAAAAGCGCTGTCCAACGAGACTGACACCGATTGACTGTCCACTACTCGTGTCTCGGAAGGCGAGAGTTTCTACGATTTAAGACGCTTGCCAGATTGGCTTGACTGTAACGTGGAGCGTGGGTGGCTCCCAGCCGAACATATCCGATCCTACGGTTACGGCTTGCACTCTCGAAAATCGGGTGAAACTGATTACCGTTCGGCAGACAAATCTTGTGACAACAACTCGTGTACGAGAAGATTCTTTGTCCGTACGATGGCAGTGACGGCGCGGTCACGGTTCTGCAACACGCCGAGAAAATCGCCACCTGGGCAGACGCGACCATTCACCTGCTGTTCGTGGCCGACACGACGCGCGATAGCGTCACGGTGGTCGACGGCGAAATCGTCGATGTGCTCGAACAGAAGGGCGAACGAATTGTTAACGAGGCCGCAGAAATGCTGGAGACGGCCGGAGTCTCCCACGATACTGATGTCGTCCAGGGGAATCCAGTCCCGACAATCGTCGAGTACACCCAGCGGTACGATCAGGATCTCGTCGTGATGCCGACCCACGGTCGAGAGGGGATTTCACGGTATCTCTCCGGGAGTGTGTCCGAGAAAGTAATCCGGCTCTCTCCGAGTCCTGTCCTCACAGTCCGGTTGCACCCCGACGAGACACTCAATTTCCCCTACGAGAGCGTCCTGATCCCGACAGATGGGAGCGAGGCTGCGGTGGACGCAGCCGAACACGCCCTGTCGCTGGCGGCGTCACTCGATGCGAGCGTACACGTGCTGTCCGTCGTTGACGACACTGGACTCGGAGTAGACCTCCAATCGGCTGTCGCTGGAGGAGGGGACAAAAATGGGCCGGCCGAGGCTATCGAAACCGTCGTCTCGAAGGCCCAGACGATGGGAATTACAGATGTTGTCTCCCAAATCCAGCATGGGGTCCCGAGTGAGGACATTCGCGACTACGTGGAGTCACACGACATCCAAATCGTCGGAATGGGAACGACGGGGAAACGCGGAACAGAGCGGATCTTGCTCGGGAGCGTCGCTGAAAAGACCGTACGCTCGACGCCCGTCCCGGTCATGACCGTCGGTGACGTATCCTGACAAGAGTCGCACAATCCACGAGTCTCTATCTCCCGCCTCGCCGTAGTCCGTGCCGAAGCGCGTCATTCGGGTGCAAATTCGTGCCGGTTTCACTCTCGGTTGGCATGCTCCGATGCGCTCGCCTTACTCAGTTTGTAGACTGTTGAGTCGCCGTTCATCCGCGTCGGTAAGAAGTTGAATCCCGTACTTCTCTTCGAGGGCGGCGATTTCTGTGAGACTGTCGTGTGCGGCCGTTTCATCCCCATTGGCAAGATGAAGTGTCGCTTGTTGCCGCTTGACTTTTGTCAAGCCTCGTTTCCCCGCATATCGCGGCAGTGTCTGCCGATAGTACTCAGCTGTCCTGTCGAGGTGTCGTAATTGCTCGGCTGTTTGGTCGTCCTCGTCTCCGGTTGATTCGGCGAGAATCCAGTGTGTTTCTGCCATGCGATGTGCGACGGTTCGTGTTTCGTGTGATTCAGATGCCAGATCCATCGCTTCACTCAGCAGGCTCAGTGACTCCTGCGGATCTGTGTTTTCGCTGTCACGCAGAAGGGTATCCAGCCGGTCGTGTCGTCTCAGCGACTCACATTTCCACACCACTTGCCCGCCAAAGTCGATTGCGTACGTGTTGTCACCGTCAGAGTCGCCCAGTTGCAGGAGTTGGCTCTCGTTTCGTTCACCGAATTCGAGGCGTTGGACGTTACCGTGTTGATTCTCGTGGTGGAATAATCGCTTCCCGCTGGTGGTCTCGAACAGTGACGTGCTGCAGTCGGGCTTGAACGTACTGGTGGCGACGTATTCGCCGTCGCTCGTGAGTGCCACTGGACCGATGTTTGCATCAAACGTGTGTTTCACCAGTCGATGGCCCGAACTGTTGAACACGTGCAGCGTCCCGGACAGCGTCTCCCCCCAGTCGTTCCAGTCGACGACGGCGACGGTCCCATTATCGGCGACAGCACAGGCGTTCGGCCGAGCGATTTCGGTGGTGAACTCGAGATCATCGCCCTGAAACAGAAACACCCGGCCCGGGCTGGACTCACCGTCTCCAGCACTGAATCGCCCGTCTTGATACGCCACAGTGTAACGACTATCCGCAGATTCGACTGTCAAAGCGTCATACCGCTCACCACCGTACGCGACTGTCGTCCGGTGAGCCGCTTGTTCGGGAGATGACTCCACTTCACCGTCTGCTCTCGGATCAGGTGCCGGCTCAGTCGGCGGTACAGCTGCTGTTGAGGAATCTGGCTCTGACTGAGACTGAGTCTCTCCGTCTGAATCAGCCGAATGGCCGGCAGCTGTCGCTGGATTCCCCGGCGCCACTGCCGGCTCTGCCGAATCTGCAGACGCGGAACTCGTAGTCTTCACACCGGTCGAACGCCGGCCCCACAAGTAGACGGCTGCAGGGACGACCGCGAACAGCGGGACGAGTGAGACGAGACTGTACATCCACCAGTACCGTGGCCAGTCTTTGTGCTCTCGCACGCGCCGTGCATCGAGAAACAGCGCAATCGGGAGCCCGAACCAGATCATAAAGAATACACTACCCCATAGAGGCGTTGACAGAGCGTTGACACCGAAGAAAACGAGTAACCACCCTGGAATCGCGAGCGCAATTGCAGCGTGCCAGAGCGTGTGTGGAACCTCGGGAGATGTTGTCGGCGAGGTCGTATCCACATCCGTGTCTGGCTCCGGGTCTGCCGTCTCTGGCGGGGGGTCTTCGGCTGTCTCTGCGTGTGGTTGTGTGTGACCGGTGGGTTCGTCGGATTCGATTGTCTGCACGAAGTCGAGATACTCGTCGACAAGATCCGCTGCGTCGAGTCGAGCGACGATCTTCGCGAGATCGATGCCGTTGATGAGCTTCACGTTGAGCCGCCCCGCGAGATCGCGGGCCTGTGATGTGTACTCGTTCGTCGTGACGATGACGACCTCGTCGGCGCCGTCGTATTGCTGATTGAGACTTGCGTACTGTTGGATCGCGGGCGACCCGACGGTCGTGTTCGGGCCATATCGTTTGGCTTGGATGAGTGTCGTCTGCTCGTATGGCTGGCTCTTGCGAGCAATGACATCCACACCTTCGTCTGCCGACGCAGAGGACACCTGCGTGTCCCATCCCATTCGAGCCCAGATATCTCCGACAAAATGCTCAAAGTCATACGGGTCCATCTGCTGAAGCACAGTTTGGAGTTCGTGAACAGACTCGACTGCACCCTCATCCACCGGGAGATCCGCAGCGGACATCTGTGAGTCGCCGTCATCTGATCTGAGAGATCGGTTTGATGACGAGTCGGTCCCGCCGTCGGTGCTGGCCTCGCGAATCCAGCTGTACATTTCGCGGTACAGAACGTATTTGAAGAATTGTTTCATAACTGGCCTTCTGCTCGATGCGCTTAGACGAGAGTTGTGTGCGTTCAATTATAATCTTGGCATTATAGCGATGTGAATTCGATTCTAATCCGGCTTCCACAGATAGTTTATAAAGAGCAAGGAGAATCCCTGCGGCTTGAGCCGCAGGATGAATCCGACAACTCGGACGCAATCCACGCCCGACTGCGAGCTGAGAGTTCTCCCCACGAGTTTCAACTGGCAGGCAACTAATTATGTAGACAGGAATCAGGCCGGGGACGGAGCGATTCCGCCTCCTCGGACGATGGCGGCCTGCCCGCCCCAAGCAACCACCCAATAATCGGACCCAGTCGATGACCGGCGAATCCTCACAGGCTTCGACCGGAGTTGACTGCTGGAAGCACGCAGAAAGTCACTCCGAGTCCGTCGAGGTCTGCCGG